>JARDZH010000113.1 GCA_029240955.1 Pseudomonas sp.
ATTCGATTTTTTCTGGTTGGCAGATGCGAACGACTGAAAGTGTGTTTTGCAAAGGCTGTGCCCGGTCGCGTTCAGGCAAGAAAATGTCGTGCCAGAGCGTTTGCGCTCTCAAGACTTGCACCATGAGGGCACGCGCTATGGGCGATGGTGCGCAGAGGTGCGCCAGATTGGGGCGCGCAAGCGGCGCCGTTACAGAAACGATAAACATGTACCGCAGCCTCACGGCAGCTGCGACACACACTCGTCTGCTCATCCCGATTTTCTGCGCAGGTTTTTATGAATGATGTGTCTGGGCGTTCCGGTCGCGCCGCAAGTTCTCCGAAAAAATTCAAATTGCCCCCCCTTGGCCCGGCGTTCCTGAGCGAAGAAGACGCCGCCTATTGGGTGCATACACGGATCCCGCTCAACCCGGACAAAGAATACGGCAGCGTGATTCTGCGACGTCCCGACGGCAAGTTCCTGGCGACCTCACCCATCGCGGGCGAAGCCACAAGTTTCGAATTTGGCTCCATTCTCGAAAGCGGGGTGCTCGGCGAGCTGCGCCATCCCTTGGGCTACCGATGCATCGCCAGCGTACACAGCCATCCGCCACTGCATGACGAGTTCCGCAATGGCAATCCGCGTCAGGATGAAATGCTGCTCAGGTTGTTCATCAGTTTCTATTCTGCAGGCGACTTTCTGGGTGATGTGTCAGCGCGGGATTTTTTCCGTAGCGCCTATCTTTCCGGCCCTGACGGCAGCCTGCTCAAATATGTGTCGAGCGGCTCCCCGGAGGAGCGCGCATACGTCCTCTGGCATCAGTCCGGCGCGCCGTCCGGTCGGCCTCCAGCGATCAACGATGTGATGGGGCTGATCAACAAACTGGCGACGGTCGGCGAGCTCAAGGTCATTGTGTCGAATGCCGATTGGGGGCACTCGGTGGGGCGGGTACCTGCGGACTGGAAGGCCGGCACGCCTTTTTCGACCGGGACAATCACCGAAATGCCGTTGATGACCCGGGTCTGCGTCAATCCTGAACGCGCCGTGCTGGCGGCATTGAAATCCCGTGGCGCACAGAGGTCGGGATTGCTGCTGAAGAAAAGCACGAGCGAGGAGTATGTAGCGACCCACGCGCGCGCTGCACAAGCGACATCCTGGGATCCTGCAAAGGTTTTTCCCGAAGCTGGCGATGGTCAGTTGCGATTGCCGCGAGGCTACGTGCTCGAAGGTTTTTACTTCGCATCGCGGCCCGATCCGGCGCGAGCGCCCGCGACCGAGCAATGGCTGGCAGAGAACTTTTTTGCGCCGCAGGACGTGGCGCTGGCGATCGCCCGTCGGCGCCGCGCATTACCTCTGGCGGCGCCGGGCAAGCCTCTTTCGCTGTACATGCAGGCAAGGGACACCGCCATGTTGAAGTACACCTTCAGCGGCAGTCAGGTCGAAGCGGCCTTCAGTCAGGAGCATCCCGACGGAACCGTCAGCGATGGCGGCATCGAGGCGAGACTGTCGAGCGGAACACTTCGACCACGCGAATTCGTGTCGATGCTGATCATCGCCGGCAGGCTGCAAGTGCTACGCGGCAGTGCCTTGTGGTCTCGCCTCGGGGTGCTGGATCTGCAATGGACGCCGTATCCGGATTTCACCTGGCCAGTGTTGAGCCGGGAATTTCTGACGTCCGATGATGCCGCGCGTTATGCCCATCAAGCGGTCGGCAATCGCCGCGACCGGCAATTTGCGGGCTACATTTTCCAATGCAGCAATCAACGCTTCGTGGTCACCGAACCGCTGCCAGGCGATATCGATGTGCTCGGCCAGGGGCGGCTTTATCCCCACGACAACCAAGGACGGGCCATTTTTCCGGATGATCATCGCCTGCACGCGCGCTATGTGTCCCATGTTGCCGTGTCGCAACTGGAACCGGTGGAGGTCGATTATCTGCAATGGACCCCGCACGAAGCCGTGCTCAGTCTGCAGATGCTCAGTGTCGAGGAAGTCCGGCGGGTGCTGCTTGATGAGATTGTCCTGTATGTATCGGCCGCTGCGGACAGTCTGCTGCGCTTTGAGGCCGACGGTTCAGCGCCCGCTGCGGAACTGGGCAGGCGTCTGGGAACCAGCCGGCATCCCGGTGCCCTCGCCACGGAACTGGGCAATGGCAGCAAGCGGCCGCAGGATTTTATCCGTGAGCAAGCGGCGGCCGGTCGGCTGACCAGCCTGGTCGATAACCCATTGTGGGGCTATCGCGGCCGGATCGCCTCGACCTGGTCGGTGCGTGAAGCGCCGCCCGCGCCCGACGCGCCGGTCTGGCCGGTGATTCATCCGTTTTCCCCGGACTACCCTGTGCTTCCAACGCCGGTATTGCCTGGGCTGACCCCGCCAGCGATCGCCGCGCCTCAGTTGATGCTGCCATTGCCGTTGCCGTGGCGCCGACCGGAAACGGTGGCCTACGGTGCGGTGTTCGCTTCAGCCGACGAGGTGGCACAGAGTCAGCATGAACGCGCCAGGCATTGGCAAGAGCAGGTCAACGCCTGCTTCGGGTTCATCCTCAAACACCGGCAAAATGAAGAGTACGTTGCCACGGAGCTGATTCCCGTCAGCGATGGGCAGAGCAGTCTGTTTCAACTCAACAGCCTGTTTGCCGCGCGAAGATCGGAGCCGTGGTATCAGTTTCCCGAGGGCTTCGATCTGTACGCCAGCTGGTATTCGCACCGTCGTTCAGATGACCCGAGGAAAACGCCGGATGACTGGCTCAACCATTACTTCATCTCGCCGGACAATCTCACCACCTCGATGTATTACGGACGTCGGCGTCCGGTTGTGGCGTCGCAGCTTCCGGTAGCCCTCTATATCGCAACGTGCGACGGTGCGCTGTTGAAATATGCGAGAAGCCCGTCCAGCAAACTCTTTTATGACGCCACGTCGCAGAGCACGCTCGACACGATCAAGAGCGATCTGGCGTCCGGACACTTGGTGCCTAGCGATTTCGTCCACGAGGTGACCAACAGTGGCGAACTCTCGGTGATGCATGCTGGCTTGTGCTGGGACCGAACGGGGCTCGTCGGGGTGACCTGGCAGCCATACGCACACCTGCAGCGGCGCTGGCTGGGGCCGGTTTTTCTGACGGCTGACGATGCTGCCATGCATGCTGCAACCCTGCTCGCTGCAGTGAGCGACCGGGTGTTCGGCGGGGTAATCCTGGAGACGGCCGACAAGCGCTTCGTGGCGACTGCGCCGATTGAAGTCAGCCGTGAAGATTTCGACCTTTTCGAAATCTGCCCTGAGGAAAGCCGGACCTATGGATTTTTTCCGCTCGGTTGCCACATCGTGGCGCGCTATCGGTCGCGCGCCGTCCGAGAGGCCTCGCTGGTGCTGTCGCGCGTCCAGAAACAGATCTACCTGAACATGTTTACCGTCGATGTGCTGGAGTCGGCCTTCAACAAACGCGGGGTGAGGGAGGAATATCGGGTTACGGCAGACGGCTCGCTGGTTGCTTACAAACCGGCGTCCTTGCTTGAATTTCTCTTTGCTCCGGACGGTTCAGTGCTCAGGTATCAGCCGCAGGCCGAACTGTTTTCGCAGTTGCTTGGCCAGGGCGACCGGTTCGCGGCCGTCGATGCGAAAGCGATCAAGCAGGGCTTGCGCAGCAGACATCTGCAGCCCGTTGAATGGATCAATGCCCTGGCCAAGGGCGGGCATCTGCAAGTGATCAAGGGCAGCGAGATCTGGGGGTTGCCGCGACAGGTATCGGTGTGGGCACCTTTTTCCGAAGATCTGTTGCCGGCCAGAGAGTATGACAAGGCCTTGAGCAAGCCGCTCTGCAGTGCACTGTTCGTGCAGGCAGACGCTGCCGCCCAATATGTTCATGACGCGTCCGTCAGCAGGGATACCCAGACTTTCGGCTACCTTTTGCGCAACCAGCAAGGCGTATGCCTCGCCACCTTGCCGGTCGAAGTTCAGGGCTCGGCGCTGGCCCTTGATCGCGTGTTCGAAAACGGTGAGCTGATTTCGGGCTTTGCGCTCGACGCGATTTATCTGCGGGCACCGCTACCGCCACTGGGCGCGCGATCCGGCGACGTGCGCGAGGTCTTTCTGCTGCCCAATGATGTTCTGTCAGTCTGCGTTCGAGCCAATACCCCACAGGGTTATCGGCCGATCTACTTCTCATGCGCCGACGGGGCGTTGTTGAAACTGCAACTGCATGCCTTCGAGCCGGGCGAGTTCTACGACCGCCGCGGGCAGATCGAGCTGCGCCCCAATGCATTTGTCTCTGCGGTACAAGCCGCCAACGATGAGCGAGACATCGCCAAAGGCTCGTTCGACTTTCCTGCATATATCCGCCGAATGGCAGCTGCGGGCCGGCTCGAGGTGATCCAGAGCAGTGAGTACTGGTCCAGACATGGCCTGGTGGATGACAGTTGGCAGCCGCGCCAGGCCGATGTCAGCGCTGAGCAGCGCTGGCGAGAAAATCCCGTCCCGGCACTCGGCCCGGTTTTCCATCACCCCGACGACGCTGCACGCTATGCACAGCAGCGAGCGGCCGAGGCCACTCTCGACGTCGGTTACGAGAGTGCAATTCTGGCGCCAGCGGTCGCCAGTCAATTTGTACCGCTCGAACCCATCGCCTGGTCCGCGCAGGATCCGAGCCCGCTGGCGCGGATATTCCGGAAGTCGACGGACTCTTCGGTGAGTTGGCAGCACCCGGCGCCGCGTTATCCCGATGGTTACCATCCGATCGCCGCTCATCAGATGCACCTTTCAGGCAACACCACTCTGGTGCCGGACGCAGAGGGAATCAGAGCCAATTTCGCGACGCCAGAGCTCGTATACGCCCATTCCCACGACCTGAAAAACAGGGGCTTCGATATTCGGCATTATTTCTATTCGACGCCGCACAATGTCCTGCTCAAATACACGCCTTCCTATTCGGCTGCCGAGCGTGATCTGCTGTTGACCCGGTCGGTGTTTTTCGAGAACGGCCGATGGACCAGCCACCTGAGTCCGGGCGAATTCGTTTCCCGGCTTATGGCGCTGGGCGAGTTCCGGGTGTTGGTCGCCGGTTACTACTGGGCTCAGACCGGGCGCATGGGACGTGCCTGGAAGGTGCAGCGCAAGCAGCCATCGTCGCCAGGCACGGTGCGCATCCGCGACGAGTTGTAATTCGCCGCGGCTGGCTCCGGGGAGCGTGCCGCTATTGGCGGCCGCTCCTCATGGCGCATCGCTCAAGTCGAGGCCGGCGCACTCCGGCCAACACGCGACAGCAGCAGGCGATCAAGCAACCAGACCACCACCAGCGAAGCCCCCACCAGCGGAAACACCACCGCCAGCACCAGCATGATCGCCACGCCGGTTTTCCACTTCGGCAGATCATGGCGCAGCGGCGGCACACCGAATTTGCCTTCAGGCCGACGCTTCCACCAGATCACCACACCACTGACGGCGCTGAGCAGAATCATCAGGCAGATCAGCAGCACGACAATCTGGTTGAAGGTGCCGAACATCTTGCCTTCGTGCAGCATCACGCCGATTTCGGTAGCGCGAGCAACGGTGCCGTAGTGCTCGAAGCGCACATCGGCGAGGACCTTGCCGGTGTACTGATCGATATGCAGGGTGGCGTCGTTGCGCGGGTCATCGGCGAATACGGCGATGGTGAACACGCCGGTGGCGGTGGTCGGCAGGGTGATGCTGTAGCCGGGTTCGACCTTGCGTTCGCTGGCGATGTTCTGCACATCCTGCAGGCTGACTTCGGGTGCAGCGGGGCCGGCATGGGCATTGCCGTGATTCATGTGTTCGGCGTGGTCGCCGGACATCGGCATCGGTGTGTTCTCCATCGCCCATGGCACGGTCTGGCGCGTGGCGCTGTTGAGGCTGCGCGCTTCAACGTCGGAGGTCGGCACGTTGTTCCACATCGCGGCCGGGAACACGTTCCATACCGCCGCATATTGTTTGCCCCAGAAACCGGTCCAGGTCATGCCGCTGAGCAACATCACCAGCAGCAATGTAGCGCCCCAGAACCCGGTGACCGCGTGCAGATCGCGCCACAACAGCCGACCGCGGCTGCTCAGGCGCGGCCACAGAATGCCTGCTGCCTGACCGCGTGGCCACCACAGAAACAGCCCCGACACCACCAGCACCACGCCCCAGCCAGCGGCCATTTCGATTAGCCGATCGCCGACCGTGCCGATCATCAATTCGCCGTGGATCGCGCGGGCGATGGCTTGCAGATTCTGCTTGGCATCCTGCTCGCCGAGGATGTCACCGTGATACGGATCGACGAATACGTTGAGTTCGTGACCTGCGTTTTTCACCACGAATTGCGCGCTGCGCTGGGCGTTCACCGGCGGCAGGTACTGAGTGACCTGGCCCTGCGGATAGGCAGCTTTCACCCGTTGCAGCAGGTCATCGGCCGGCACTGTGTGGTGCCCGACCGGTACTTCGAGCAGGCTGCTGTACATCAGCGAATCGAGCTGCGGTTTGAACAGATAAATGATCCCGGTCAGGGCCAGCATCACCATGAACGGCGCGACGAACAGCCCGGCATAGAAATGCCAGCGCCAGGCCAGGTTGTAGAAATTGGGTTGA
>JARDZH010000114.1 GCA_029240955.1 Pseudomonas sp.
CAGCTCGTTGAAAAGCGTGATGAGCTGATGCCAGAGCAACGGAACCAGCACCAGCAGAAACAGCAGCAATACGCCGATGAACAGCGTGAAAACCAGCGCCACCGCCCCGCTCTCCGGCATGCGCAGACGCTCGAGAAAGCTGACCATGCCCTGCATCAGATAGGCCAGCACCAGCCCGGCGAGCACCGGAGCCAGCATTCCGCCCAAGGTCAGAACGACCGTGAAAGCCAAGAACAGCAGAACCGCGAGTACGACCGCTTCTTCATCCGAGAAATACCGCTGCACCCAATTGCGAAGCACGTTGAACATCGACAGTCCTTTTTCGGAAAAACGGCCGGCGTCGGCTCAGGCCTTGCGCAACCAATAGGTGTAGAGACTTGCCTCGACCTCTTCATGCAGCAGGTCATGTCCGGCAAGTTTTGCAAACGTACGGAAATCGCGTTGTGAACCGGCGTCTGTCGCCAGCACCTTGAGCACCGCACCGCTTGCCATGCGATTGAGCTCCATCTTGGCCTTGAGCAGCGGCAGCGGGCAGTTCAGACCGCACGCATCGAGCTCGACGTCACAGGCCTGAGGGCGGGCTACGGAATCAGACATCTTTACTCTCCAGAGGGGCACATTTGCCGTGCTTTCATTTCAGCACCTGCGTGCCAGACAGCCATTTCGGACGTTTCAGACAAGACGCCAAGGATACCTCACTCTGGTCAGCAAGCCATTGGGCCAGCTACAGTAGTTGTTCTCCAGCCCAGAGCTTCGTGCATGAATTTTCTGCGTCCTACACTGCTCACGCTCGCCTGCCTGCTCAGCGCGCCGACTATCGCCGATGACCTTCCATCGCTGGGCGACGCCAGCTCCGCGATTGTCTCGCCCGAACAGGAACACCAGCTCGGGCGCGCCTGGCTGGGTTTGCTGCGCGGTCAGGTCAGCCAACTGTCCGACCCGCAGCTCAAGGACTTCGTCGAAACCTCGGTCTATCGACTGGCTGAAACCAGTCAGGTGCAGGACCGCCGCCTTGAATTCATTCTGATCAACAGCCCGCAACTCAACGCATTTGCCGCGCCGGGCGGGATCATCGGCGTCAATGGTGGCCTGTTTCTGAACGCGCAGACCGAGGGCGAATACGCGTCGGTACTGGCCCACGAACTGGCTCACTTGTCACAACGCCACTTCGCACGCGGCATCGAAGCCCAGCAGCGCATGCAGATGCCTGTCATGGCCGCCATGCTCGCCGGGATCGTCATGGCCGCCGCAGGTGCGGGCGATGCCGGTATCGCCGCCATCGCCGGCTCTCAGGCCGCCGCGATCCAGGAACAGCGCCGCTTCTCGCGCCAGAACGAGCAGGAAGCCGACCGGATCGGCATCCAGAACCTCGAACGGGCTGGCTACGATCCGCGCAACATGCCGACCATGTTCGAGCGCTTGATGCGTCAGTACCGCTTCGACGCGCGGCCACCGGAGTTTCTGCTGACTCACCCGGTCAGCGAATCGCGGATTGCCGACACCCGTAACCGCGCGGAACAGTCCAAGCCAGGCGGCAAGGAAGACAGCCTGCTCTATCAACTGATGCGCGCCAGGGTGGCATTGATCTATGAGGAAACGCCCGGCATCGCCGCCAAGCGCTTCCGCGCCCAACTCACCGAGAATCCGAGGTCGGACGCTGCTCGCTACGGCCTGGCAATCGCCCAGATCAAAGGCGGCCAGCTCAATGAAGCGCGGGAAGGCCTCAAGCCGTTGCTGGACAAGGCGCCCAACGACATCACCTACAACCTGACCCAGATCGAGCTAGACATCACCAACAACCGACTGGCCGATGCTCAGCAACGGGTCGACCGGATGCTCGCGCTTTACCCGGGCAATTACCCGCTCAACGATGTGCGCATTGATGTGCTGCTCAAGCAGAATCGCACGGCGGAAGCTGAAAAGGCGCTGGATGCGCTGCTCAAGACTCGTCCCGATGACCCGGATATCTGGTACGTGGTCGCCGAAACCCGCGGACTGAACGGCAATACCATTGGATTGCATCAGGCCCGCGCCGAATACTTCGCGCTGGTCGGCGATTTCCATCAGGCCATTCAGCAACTGGACTTCGCCAAGCGCCGCGCCAGCAATAATTTTCAGCTGGCCTCGCGAATCGACGCCAGGCAGAAGGACCTGATCGAGCAGGAGCGCATGGTCAAGGAAATGATGAATTAAGGCTCGGCGGCAGCACGGCAGGCTGGCTGGAAAAACGTGGGGCCGGCCAGACCTGCGGGAGGGATCGCTAGCTCGCGACGGCGGTGGTGAGGATTGCGTTTTTGCGATCCCCCTTCGCCAGCAAGCTGACTCCTACAAGCCCCAAGCGCGCCGCCAATCTGTAGGAACCAGCTTGCTGGCGATGGGCCTACAGGGTGTACCTGAAATTCCGTGTCGCAGCCGTCGCGGGTAAACGCGCTCCTACCCAGCGATGCGGTCAGGCGTTGCCCGCCTGCCGCATACGCGCCGCCGACTTGTAGGAGCCAGCTTGCTGGCGATGGGTCTACAGATGTACCTGAAATACCGCGTGGCAACCGTTGCGGGTAACCGCGGTGCCGCGAGCGATGCGGTCAGGCGTTGCCCGCTTGCCGCATACGCGCGGCTTGGGTGAAGTCGAGCATCCGCTGCAGCGGGCGCACGGCATGCGGGATCAGTGCCGGGTCGACGAAGATTTCGTTGCTGCCCTCTCTCAGGCACTGCAAGGTGCGCTCAAGCGTATTCATTGCCATCCACGGGCAGTGCGCGCAACTGCGACACGCGGCGCCATTACCGGCCGTGGGCGCCTCGATAAAGATCTTGTCCGGACACAGCTGCTGCATTTTGTAGAAAATGCCGCGATCGGTGGCAACGATAAACGTCTTGTTCGGCATACGCTGCGCAGCGGCGATCATCTGACTGGTCGAGCCCACGGCGTCTGCCAGCTCGATCACCGACTCCGGCGATTCAGGATGCACCAGCACGGCCGCCTCGGGATACAGCGCCTTCATGTCTTCAAGCTGCTTGGACTTGAACTCCTCATGGACGATGCAGGCACCGTCCCACAAGAGCATATCGGCACCGGTTTCGCGCTGAATGTAACGACCAAGATGCTTGTCAGGTGCCCAGATGATCTTCTCGCCGTTGTCCATCAGGCTCTCGACGATCTCCAGCGCACAGCCGGACGTCACTACCCAATCGGCCCGCGCCTTGACCGCAGCAGAGGTATTGGCGTAGACGACGACGGTGCGCTCTGGATGCTGATCGCAAAACGCCGAGAACTCATCGACCGGGCAGCCCACGTCCAGCGAGCACGTCGCTTCGAGCGTCGGCATGAACACCCGCTTTTCAGGATTGAGGATCTTGGCGGTCTCGCCCATGAATCGGACGCCAGCGACCAGAACGGTTTTCGCCGAATGGTTATTGCTGAAACGTGCCATTTCCAGCGAATCGGCAACGCAGCCGCCGGTCTCTTCCGCCAAGGCCTGAATGACCGGATCGCAGTAATAGTGCGCGACCAGCACCGCATCCTGCTTCTTGAGCTCGGCGGCGATCTCCGCGCGGTAGTGAGCCTGTTCTTCCAGGCTCAAAGCCTTGGGCTGCTTGGCGTCGAGGTGAGCCTGCACCAGAAAGCGTTCGGAAATCTGCGTCATGTTCGGGACCTGAAGGCGCGTGAGCGCGAGAGGCAAGTTTACACCCGTTGGACAGGCGTTAAAAAAGCCGAGGACTTCGCAAGGACGAGCCGTCGGCTTCGTATACGCGCCTCGAATCGCAAAGGCTCACGCTGACCGCTAGCGGGCAACATGGATCACGTGCTGCTTCAGAAGGCGGGCGAATTTTACTCTTAACTCGCGCAGCGCACACAATTTTTTAGCTCACTAACGACCAACGAGATTCATTCTCGACAAGCCCTTGGCGACGGCCCAATCAGAAAAAACAAACGAAAAAAAAAGCTGGAGTCCTCATTTTCATGGGCCTTCCAGCTTTTTTAAATACCGCTTCGAATATGGTGGGTCGTGTAGGATTCGAACCTACGACCAATTGGTTAAAAGCCAACTGCTCTACCAACTGAGCTAACGACCCTCTGTTGCGTGGCGCGTATATTACTGATTTCTATCAGTTATTCAACACCTTTTTTAAAATATTTCAAAAATATCTTGTTGGGTCGATCACACCGGCTACTGCGAAGCCTTCAGCACGGAGTCGGCAGCTGTCGCATTTACCGCACGCGCGGCCTTCGTCATCGGCCTGATAACAGGACACAGTCAGCGCGTAATCGACGCCCAGCTTAGTGCCGGCTTTGACGATGTCCGCCTTGCTGAGGTTCTGCAGCGGCGCACGTATAGTGAAGCCCTGCCCTTCCACGCCAGCTTTGGTCGCCAGGTTGGCCATGCGCTCGAAGGACTCGACAAACTCGGGCCGACAGTCTGGATAACCGGAATAGTCCACCGCATTGACGCCGATGAAGATGTCTCGCGCGCCCAGCACTTCCGCCCAGCCCAAGGCCAGCGACAGGAATACGGTGTTGCGGGCCGGCACGTAGGTGACCGGAATACCTTCGCTCGGCGCTTCCGGCACGTCGATCGAGCTGTCGGTCAGCGCGGAGCCACCTATCCCATTGAGATCCAGCCCGATGACTTTGTGCTCTACGACGCCCAGGTCATTGGCTACACGCTCAGCAGCTTGCAGCTCGGCACGGTGACGCTGACCGTAGTCGAAGCTCATGGTGTAGCAGGTGTAGCCTTCGGCACGCGCCATGGCGACCACGGTTGCGGAGTCCAGACCACCGGACAACAGAATCACGGCTTTCTTTTCAGTAGTGTTCAATTCAGTCATTTCAGCGCCCCGGCTCGTCATCCCAAAGATATTTGTGCAACTGCATTTGCAGGCGAACCGGCAGATTGTCTGCGACGATCCAGTCGGCCAGATCCCGTGCCTTCAGCTGATGATGACTGGCCGAGAACAGCACTTCGCCCGCGCGTCTGTCGAGCCCGTACTGGATCAGCTTGGACACGGCCCAGTCATAGTCTTCACGCGAGCAGATCACGAACTTGACCTGGTCATTGCGCGTCAGCAGGTCCATGTTTTCGTAGCGATTGCGCGAGACTTCTTCGGATCCTGGGGTCTTGAGGTCCACCACGCGGCTGACACGGGTATCGACCGCCGAGATGTCCAGTGCACCACTGGTTTCCAGAGAGACTTCATAACCCGCATCGCACAGACGCTGGAGCAGCGGAATTGCATTGGGCTGGGCCAGCGGCTCACCACCGGTCACACACACATAGCGCGGACGGTAAGCGGCGACCTGGCTCACGATGTCATCAAGTGACAGAACGGTGCCGCCGCTGAAGGCATAAGCGCTGTCGCAGTATTGGCAGCGCAGCGGACAACCTGTGAGCCGTACGAACACTGTCGGCAGGCCGGCGGTACGGGTTTCACCCTGTAGCGAATGAAATATTTCGGTGATGCGTAATGTTTGCTGCATAGGGGCCACGGGCGTAACAGCAAGACAGGCCGTCCGCCTCCGTCAGGCACTCCAAAGCACCCTGCGCTCGCAGAATCCAGAGGAGCGTAATAGTTACCGGAATTTTGGGGGCGAGATTCTAACGAAAAAAGCCGCGACAAGCGCGGCTTTCTTGAAAAGCGGATCAGGCGATCAGAGACGCTGAAGGTCTCTTTGCGCCAATTGCGCAGCTGAAGTGCCCGGATACTGGGCGACGACTTGCTGCAAAATGCCTTTGACCTTGTCGTTGTGACCGAGGCGACGTTCAACATCAGCCAGCTTGTACAACGAGTCGGGCACCTTTGCGTGCTTCGGGTATTGCTGGCTGACCTTGGCGAAAGCCTGACCCGCACCTTGCAGATCACCCTTGGCCAGATTGACCTCGCCCAGCCAGTACTGAGCATTGCCCGCGTACGAACTGTTCGGGTACTTGCGCAGGAAAGCGGTAAAGGCCTGACTGGCCTTGTCGAAATCCTTCGCCTTGATCAGATCGAAGGCCGCTTCGTAATACAGCTTTTCCTTCGCCGGATCAGCAGGCTCGGTGCCTGCCGCCGGAGCCTGGGCCGCCGGGGCCGAAGGCGTACCGCTGGCGTCAACTGCACCGCCCGCGGGTTGAGAATTATTGGTAGCCGAAGCAGCTGCGCCGCTGGCTATGCGTTGATCGAGTTCCTGATAACGCTCCAGTGCTTCCTGCTTCATGCGCTGGATATCGTTCTGCTGAACTTCGAGCTGGCCGCGTAAACGCGCGATTTCTTCCTGCATTTGTTGCAGCTGCATGAACAGCTGACCCTGCGCAGAGGCAGGGGCCGCAACCCCTCCCCCTGCATAGGCGCCGGACGTGCCATAACCCGCTGGCGGATAACTGCTGCTGCCAGAGCCAGAATTATTGTCATCGACCACAGGCACTGCGCCCCACGCAGTTAGCGGGAGAGCAAGGGCCATAACGGTTAGAGCACGTCGGCAAGTTCGCATATCGAATTACTTACGCAGTTCGACGCGACGGTTCTGGGCCCAGGACTGCTCGTCGTTGCCGGTAGCAACTGGACGCTCTTCGCCGTAGGAA
>JARDZH010000115.1 GCA_029240955.1 Pseudomonas sp.
CCGGGTCTGAACCTGCTCAAGCCCGCTCTATGAAAGTGCGGTCCGGGCCGCTTCGGTATATCAAGTCTCGCAATAGTTGTGAAAAACCCTTCAATTAGGTTGCCGAGTGGCAAAGCCGGCCTTAGACTGCCGCCCCTCGTAAATTGAGTGCCGGGTGGCGCTTGGAAATGATGGCGCTTTTACGGCAACGTTGAGCCGCTCCTCAATGCACGTTTTTTTATAGAGAAATAAATGACAAAGGAAAAGTTGCTGGCCATGCCGGCCGATGACTACATGAATGCTGAGCAGCATGCTTTCTTCGTCGAGCTGTTGCAGGCCATGAAGGTCGAGATCCACGAGCGTATCGAGCAGAGCCGCATTGCCATCGAGAGCCTGGATTCGCCTGCAGACCCTGCCGATGCAGCTTCGGTGGAAGAAGAGCGTCACTGGTTGGTCAACGTGATCGATCGTGACCAGCGCATGTTGCCCCAGCTGGAAATGGCCTTGTCGCGAATTGCCGATGACACCTTTGGCTGGTGCGATGACAGCGGAGAGCCTATCGGTCTCAAGCGCCTGTTGATCAGCCCGACGACCAAATACTGCATCGAAGCGCAAGAGCGTCACGAACAGATCGACAAGCATCAGCGCCAGGCCTGATCGTCCAGCGCCACGCTAAGTGAATTCGACCGGGAGGCCAGACAGGCCTCCCGGTTTCGTTGTGCCCGGCGGTTGAGAGTTTGCCCCTTTCCGTAAGAGCCAATCTGTGGGAGCGGCTTTAGCCGCGAATCAGCCGGGACATCCGGAACATCTGCCGCGCCTGGACATATGTGTTCGCGGCTGAAGCCGCTCCTACGGATCTGCGTATTTCCGTGGGAGTGGCTTTAGCCGCGAACTGGGCGGTACATCCCCGACCTCGTCTTCTTGCAACTCCGCGCCGCCATACTTTCTGAACAGTCACTTTTTCAAACAAGCCATTCCCTCGGTTACTAACTTCACGATCTTACGTAGGAGAAATCTGAATCTCTTACTGTCGCTTGACTATCACCTTTCGATGCGCAAGCTGTGTAATTAGCTGTATCAAAGAAGATTCAGCAAGGAAATGTAATCGGATTTCTACGGATGGAAGCGATATGCAGAAGACAGGGAGCGTTCAAAACACAGTACCGGTCAGCGCAGTAGCAAAACTGCGGGTCACGGTCAGGGCAGGGATTTTCTTCGACGGAACCGCCAATAACAGAGTCAACAGCCGCATAGGCGCTGAGTGTCAGGCCATGATGGAGGCCAACAATAACAGTCATATCAGTGAATGCGGTGGTCGCCATGCGGAGCCGGGCAGTAGTTACAACAACGATCTGAGTAATATTGCACGGCTGGCTGATCTTTATCGTCAGCAACATACCGCCAGCAATGAAGGGCAGGGCCTGAAAGTGTATTGGCCGGTTTATGTCAGCGGTGCTGGCACAACTTCCGGTGGGCGCGACTCGTTGTTGACCGGGCAGAGTTTCGGCCGTGGCCTGACCGGCGTTGTTGCCAAGGTCGAGCGCGCATTCGCCAAACTCGAATCCCGCATGAAGCACTTCTCTCAGGACAACCCCGGCTGCGTGATCGAAACACTGGAGCTTGATGTCTTTGGCTTCAGTCGGGGAGCCGCCTCGGCGCGGCATTTCGTCAACGAGATTCTCAAGCAGGACAAAGGGGCGCTTGAGCCGATCCTGCGCAGCCGCAGAGTTCCGCTGGGCGCTGCGTTCGCGTGGAATCGCGGCAGTGTGCGGGTCAAGGTGGTCGGCCTGTACGACACCGTCGCCGCGGTCGGAAGCCTCATGGACTTGGGCAATGTGCGCGACGCATCCAATACCCGGGTCAATCTGTATTTGCCCGAAGGGTGCGCAGAGCAGGTTGTCCATCTGGTGGCGCGCGACGAGCATCGTCGCAACTTCGCGCTCAACAGCATTACACCGGCGTGGAATCGAGAGATCGTGCTGCCGGGTGCGCATGCCGATATCGGCGGCGGGTATCCGACGCAGATGCTCGAAAAAGTGCTGTTGACCCGGCCGCGCGTCAGCCTTGTCTACCGCGACAGCCCCTGCGAAGCCAGCCAGGCCTGGCTCGATTCGCTGGCCGAACTGCAGCGCATGAGCACCGAGCGCTGGCTGATCGATCCGCAGGACAGTCAAGCGTCGCTGCAGGTCGAGTGCTGCGAATCCATCGGCCGCGGGCGGGGTTCCAGGCTCGGCGCCAAAACAGTGGCCGCAGCGGTGTGTCTTCGCCGTCAGGTGTTCGGCGATCTGCAACGCGTCTACCTGCGCATCATGCATGAGCTGGCGCGGGACGCCGGTGCGCCGTTGATGCCGATACCGGGCGGCGTGCAGTCAGGCGTGCGCGCGGAGTTGCAGGGTATCGCCGACAAGCTGATGTATTACGCAAGAGGCGGGCCGTACGGCCTGGATGTGCAGGAAGAGCGGATTCTGCAGTGGCGCTATATCCACAGGTCCGCTCACTGGGGCGGGGCGCTGGGCAGCATCGGTACGTTGAGTGACGCAGTCTTCGTGCATGCTCCAGCGCCGGCCGGGCGGGTGCTGCACCCTAATGTCAGCCAGCCCGGTTACCCGCAGTGAGATGATTACTTGTGCAGCAGAACGTTGAGCTCGTCGACAAAGGGCGCCCAGTCGGCATCGTCCAGCAGCTCTTCCTTGAGGAAGCGCTGCTGCTGCGGCGTCCAGAATTCCGCATCGCTGAGCTTCACATCCTCCGGTAGAGAGTGGCTGGCAACGAACGCGTCGATGCTGGCGTCGTCTGAGTCCAGTCCCAGTTGCGCAAAAAGGTCAGCCAGGCTACGTGCTTGCAATTCCATATCATCTCCTCGACGTATGCCGTCGTGCTATCAGGTGTACAGCATCGGAGTGGCGCAGGCGGGCAAGAGTTCGATGGTTTTGAGGTGCCGCCTGGCACAAACTTTCTTGCAGAAGTGGTAAGTGGTAATGTGCATCGTTCCTCGGCAACACACTACAATTGCGTCCGCAGTCCGCTTCCCGGACAACGCGACCCACGCCCGCAGCCGCAACTGCATTCTGGGCTCTGCACCGTGGCAGAGCCCGGCCCCGTTCAATGCCGGTCACCGGTGGAATCACGCTTCAGCCTTTCAGGCCGCGGCGCAGGGCCGGGTATCCGCGCACCAGGCCGCATGACTCGCGGTCGACAGAGGCGGCAGCATCGGGCGCTACGATTTCTTGACTGTCTGGCGTGACCAGGCAGGTTTCAATCATGTTTGGGGGTTTGTACCTTGGCAGTAAGTAACCTGGATACCCATGCGTTGTTCGTGCTCGGAGACCTCCGCGCACAGTTGGTCAAACACTTCCAGTCGCGATTCGTCTACGTCACCGAACAGTCGGCCGAAGGCATTTATCTTGCTGAAATCGACACCGAAACCGCGCTGGTGGTTGACGACAAGCCACGCCTGGAGCTGAAGGTCGGTGACCATTTCCGCGCGGCGGTGCTGCCCAGTCGTGAGGGCGGCAAGCTTGAGATACGTTTTCGCGACATCAAGATGACCGTGTACGGCCTGGGCGACTATGCCCACATCACCACGCCGGAAGGGCAGGGCATCGTCTTCAAGGAAGGGCACTCAGTGTTTCTGGTCTTTGCGGCCAACGAGCAGCTGCAGATCGGGATGAGCAAGACGCTCAAGAGCGCGATCGGCAAGGCAGCCAAATGGCGCAAGGGCGAGCTGACCTTCAAGGCCAGCGAGTAACCCTCGCGAGCCTGGGCGTCAGCTGCCGCCAGGCTCACCGTCCAGCCGCGTGCTGCTGACTTCCGGTGGAACGTCCTCGCCTGCCGTGCGCTTGCGAAACAGCGCTGTGCGGGCAAGCAGCAGCGTCGTCACCGGCACTGTGATCGCCAGCAGGATCGGGATCAGCCAGGCATGGATGACCGGCCCGGACTTGAGCTCGGAAAAGTAGACGATCGACGCCAGTGCCACGCACCATGCCCCCAGCGTCGAAGCCAGCGCAGGCGGATGCATGCGCTGGAAGAAGTCTTTCAGCCGCAGCAGCCCCATCGCGCCGGTCAGAGTGAACAGGCTGCTGGCAATCAGCAGCAAACCAGTGAGCGCTTCAACCCACACGGGCATTTCCTGAACAGAATTCATTCGATCACCTCGCCACGCAGCAGAAACTTCGCCAGCGCAAACGACCCGACGAAACCGAACAGGGCGATCAGCAGCGCAGCCTCGAAATAGGTGTCACTGGCATAGCGGATACCCAGCACCAGCATCATCAGCATGGCGGTGATGTACAGGTAGTCCAGCGCCAGCACCCGGTCCTGCGCGGACGGCCCGCGGAACAGGCGAATCAGGGTCAGGATCATTGCCAGGGCGAAGATCAGCAGGCTGATCAGGATCGCGTTGTCGAGCAAGGCACTCATTGGAAAATCTCCAGCAGCGGGCGCTCATAAGTGGACTTGAAGTGCTCGATGAATTGCGCTTCGTCCGGCATATCGAATACATGCATGAGCAGCACCTTGCGGTCCAGCGCCAGCTCCGACCACACCGTACCGGGCACGACGGTGGTGATCATCGCCAGCGCTGCCAGCCCGTTGGCGTCATGCAGATCCAGCGGAATCCTGACGAATGCCGAGCGCGGCGGCTGGCGACGCAGATTCCACACCTTCCAGCCCACTTCGAGGTTGGACATCACCACATCACGGCCCACGAGCAGAAACAGTCGCACGATCGCGCGCGGATTCTTGAAACGGGCACGCTGCGGCCGCAGCCGCTGCATGAACAGCGGCGCGAAAAAGCCCAACAGTGCGCCCAACAGCAGATTCCCGGGGCTCAGGGACTGATTGAGTACCAGCCAGAGGATCCACAGCGCCAGAGAAAACCTTGGAGCAGGCAGCAGGTATTTCATGGCTGCACCTCCGAAAGCGCGGCGTTGCTGGTCGGCCCCGGCACCGGCCGTGTGGCCAGCACCGACTGCACGTACTGTTTCGGCTCGTGGAGTGCCGCAGCCGTGTCGCGGGTGTAGCGCAACAGCGGCTCGGCGAGCACCGTCAGCGAGATGCACAGGCCGAGCAGGATGACGATCGGCACGTACTCAAGCCGGCGCAGCACCGGCGATGGCCGCTCGTGGGGCGTCCAGAAACGCTGAACGCCGAGCCTTGCAAAAGCGATCAGCGACGCCAGTCCGGAAAAGATCAGCAGGCCGATGAGCATGCCAGCCGGCACGCTAATGGCCTCGTCCTGAGCGACATCCAGCCCCAGCGGGTTCATCAGCGCGCTGAGCAGTGTCAGCTTGCCGATGAAACCGGACAGCGGCGGCATACCGATCACCAGCAGCGCGCACGCCACCAGGCTCAGGCCGAGAAACGCCATGGTGATGGGGATGACCTGGCCGACCACGACCTTCTGCTGCTCGTCCAGGTTGGCACCGGGCGGCGGATGCAGGGATTCCATGGTCCTGGGCAGTTGATCCGCGTCCTCCTCAAGCGGGATTTCGTTGGCCGAGCGCGAACGCTCGATCAATTCACCCAGCAGGAACAGCGCACTCAAGGCCAGCGTCGAGCTGACGAGATAGAACAGCGCGCCGGCCGTTACGCTCGGCTGCGCGAAACCGATGGCGGAGAGCAGAATACCCGCTGACACCAGAATGCTCAGGCTGGCCAAGCGTTCCAGGCGCTGTGCGGCGATGATCGCCACCGCCGCCGTGACGATGGTCGCCATGCCGCCGTAGATCAGCCAGTCGCCGCCGAAGAAGGCCGAGGCGCCTGCGCTGCCCGAAAACAGCAGGGTCCAGAGCCGCAGCAGGGTGTACACGCCCACTTTGGTCATGATGGCGAACATGGCGGCGACCGGCGCGCTGGCGGCCGAATACGCCGGCACCAGCCAGAAATTCAGCGGCCACATGCCGGCCTTGGTCAGAAACGCCGTGGCAAGAATACCCGCGCCCGCGTGCAGCAGGCCCAGATCGGCGTCCGGCACCTGGGGAATCTTGATGGCCAGGTCCGCCAGATTCAGCGTACCCGTCACCCCGTAGATCAGCGCCGCGCCGATGAGAAACAGCGAGGACGCCAGAAGGTTGATGGAGATGTAATGCAGGCCGGCCGAGACGCGCGCGCGACCCGAGCCATGCAGCATCAGGCCGTAGGACGCCGCCAGCAGCACTTCAAAGAACACGAACAGGTTGAACAGGTCGGCGGTGAGGAACGCGCCGTACAGGCCCATGAGCTGAATCTGGAACAGCGCATGGAAACTTGCACCCGCGCGGTCCCAGCGGGCGAGGGCGAACATCAGCGCGCAGACGCCAATGATCCCGGTCAGCACCAGCATCATGGCCGACAGATGATCGACCACCAGCACAATGCCGAACGGCACTTCCCAGTTACCCGGCAGATAGACGCCGATCGAGCCACTGGTGCCACTCTGCTGGACCCACATGAACAGCGTGACCGAAATTCCCAGTCCTGCAAGGCTGGACAGCAGATTGAGGCGCCCCTTGAGCGTGCGGTGTTTTTCGCCCAGCA
>JARDZH010000116.1 GCA_029240955.1 Pseudomonas sp.
GGCCGACTGGTACCACAAGACCAGCCAGGCATTCGTGGTGTTCCAGCCGGTGCGTTCGGTCGGCGTCGTCGGCGACGGCCGCCGCTACGCCTGGGTCGTAGCCCTGCGTGCGGTAGAGACCGTGGACTTCATGACGGCCCGTTGGGCACACCTGCCGTACGAGCTGCTGGAAACGGTCAGCGGGCGCATCATCAACGAGATCGAAGGGATTTCGCGGGTGACCTACGACGTGTCGAGCAAGCCGCCGGCGACGATTGAGTGGGAGTGATTCTGCTCTGTTAGCGTGATCAAGAAGCCCGCATCGTTGCGGGCTTCTTGCATTGTGCGTCTGGCATTTCCGGCAGAGCAAGCAGCCTACGTAGCATGGGGTCGACTAAGCGCTTATCCATGGCGTGATGAATGAGATTGTCATGCTAAAAACGAAGTGCTGAGCGGTAGTGTTCTGGCCTTGCCAAATTGACTGCACTATCGTATTTTGCTGTCATTGAATGCATTTTTTGAGGTGTGACTATGGCAATCTTGACGGTAAGAAATGTACCTGATGAGGTGCACCGCGCCATTCGCGTTCGGGCCGCTCAGCATGGCCGTAGCGCAGAAGCAGAGATTCGGGAAATCTTGGCCAATGCGGTGAAGCCTGATCAGCGTTTGCGTCTTGGTGATGCATTGGCAGAGCTGGGTAAGAAAGTAGGCCTGACCCATGAAGATTTTGCAGTGCTTGATCAAGTGCGCGACACCGCACCAGCAGAACCTATGAGGTTTGAATGATCGTCCTGGACACCAATGTCGTATCTGAGGCGATGAAGCCAATACCAGACCCAAAAGTCCGGGATTGGTTGAATGAACAAGCCGCAGACACGCTTTATCTTTCCAGCGTGAGCATTGCTGAGTTGACGTTCGGAATTGCCGCACTGCCAGCAGGCAAGCGTAAACATATGCTGGACAACGCCTTTGAAGGTCTCCTGGGGTTGTTCAAAGGGCGAGTGCTGAACTTCGATACACAGGCTGCACGTTGCTATGCAGGGTTGGCTGTAACTGCCAGAGCCCGTGGAAGAGGATTCCCAACGCCGGATGGTTATATTGCAGCGATTGCTGCATCACGTGGGTTTATCGTGGCCTCACGTGATACTGCTCCTTATGAGGCAGCAGGTGTCACAGTCATAAATCCATGGGAAGGCAGCTGAACATTATTAACTGACACCGTCATTTAGGATTTGTACGAAAAGCCATTGTGGCCAAAATTGATGCCATGGCTGGTAGGAACCCAGATGGCAAGGCGTTACGAACTCTTTAATGCATAGTGGATACTGATTAAAGACTTAGTTTTTCAGAGCAGAAATGGGCAGTCCTTGCAACGATGATCGCTTGGTTTTACACGGAATTCTGCGAATTCTAAGCTCTGCCGCTCTGTGGCGTGATCTGCCTGAATGCTTTGGGCCTTGGTCGACGCCGCATCAGCGCTTTCATGACTGGTGCGACGACGGCACACTTGAGCGAGTGCTGGAGAGTCCGCACATCTGGCTGAACCGGGAAGGAATGATCAACTCGGACACCTGGATTAACGAATCTACCGCAGTACGAGCAACGTGAGCCTCTTCAGGCGTCGAAATAAAAGGGGCCTGAAGAACCGTTAGATCATGCTTCGGGACGTAGTCGAGGCGGTCTGACCACCAAGATTCATATGGTTTGCAATGCCAATGGCGTGCCACTGCATTTCAGGCTTTCATCAAGACAAGCCTGTGATGTCTCCCATGCTCAGCCGTTGCAGGCAATTGCAAGAATTGCTGGCAAGCCAGGGCAACCGTATAAATGCAGCTGGTGATTAGTGGCTGACAAGAGATACGATGCCGAAAACCTGCCTCGGCACTACGACTGCTGCTGGATGCAACCGGTGATCCGGTTGCATACCATGGCGCGCAAACCTCGGTCTGGTTTGCTCCGATTTTTGGCCGGCCAAGTGCCGCCAGCGGAACATTATTGAGTGGATGTTTGGCTGGCTGAAAGAGAATCGTCGGATCGTCACGCGCTTGGACAAGCTCGCAAAAAGCTACGCTGCTATGGCTTCACGGGCTTGTACCACGCGGTGTTTGCGACATTTTTTTCGTACAGAACCTACGATTCCGCGAAGACCGCGATCGGCATCAGAGCCGCGCTGGGGTGCGCGGATCAGTGGCTATTCGAAACTCTGCTCGCCTTCCTGATCGCGCTTGCTCTCATGTTCGATCCAGCGTTCGAGTTCGGGCAGCATGTCGGTGACCCATTGCCGAACCTCGCTTTCAGCATTTTCATACAGCGTGGTAATAGCCGCACGACGCCGAACCAGGATATCGGCTAGCGAGCCGCTCCAGCTGCGCGGATACAGCCGCGACCAGATGTCACCGAGGAACGCCCGCTTGTCTGGCGCGTGGTCCAAAATCTCCAAGAAAAGTGTGTAGACACTATTTTCCTCTTCGCCCTGCCGCCGCTTGAACATGGGGATGCTTTTGCCAAGCAGCGGATAGCGCCGATTCGGATCAATATTCGCCCACTGAACAAGGGTCTCGGCGCTGACATCTTCCACCGGCGTGCCAGACCCGAAGTCCTCCTCAAACAGTCCCTGATTTCTAGGCCTAAGTTCGGGGAGCAGGAATTCATCGAGTGCAATCAAGGGATGGGTCTCGAAGAGCGCCTTCAAGACATAACCAAGATCGTAGGACGATAGATAGACGGTCTCTAGTCCAGTCCGGATACGAGCGCAGATTTCCCGCAATGTCGCCTCTCCATCGGGTCCGGGGCAGCAGATCCTAATAACGGTATGCAGCCCAAAATCGCGCATCGACTGCTTCTTTCTGAAGTCAGCGCGCAGTAGCAGCTCACGGCCAACAGCGATCAAGGATGGCGCACATTGGCGGCCTTCTTTCCGATCGCAGTAGAAATGCATGTGTAGCAAATCAAGCGCGATCTCGACGCCGTCGGCCAAATTGCTAATGTCGATGAGTAGCAGGCCAAGTGCGTCGGGTGGAGACTCCCCGATACTGCCATTGGCGATGCTTTGAAAATTCCACGCCGAAAGGACGCCAATTTTGATCGCACGCCGAAGCCGCGCTATGCCTTGAGTATCGATAGCAACACACGCCTGAAGATACGGCAGACTTCCTGCAAGATCGGGATTCTGGATCACATTCTCTAGCGTAGCGTTGGCAAAGGTCGGAGTCTTGGCGTGCGCGCCATGGATGAACCCGCCCAGCACCGTCGGATTCCGATTGTCCGCCTTGGCTACAGAGAACAAATCCAACAGTTCACACCACATCGCGTCAAGATCGGCGGCACCATCTGAGAGACCAATGCCGCATTCATAGGCGCGCTGCGGATTTTGTTCGACGAGCAATTCGGCGATGAAGGCAACTCGCGTCTCCGGGGTGTTCGCGAGTGCGGTGCCGATTTCTTTCGCCTGCTGGGAAGCGCGTTCATACGGTTTCATGAGGTCGCTGTCATCAGCGTCGCCGTCAACCATATCCCAACCGTAACTGCTGCGCCCCAGTACGACTGCACGGGCCTGATGAAGAAGATCGGTGGGTTTCAAGCGTTCGATGAGTGCAACGAGACGGGTACGCACCTCATCCGGCATCTTGTCGCCCTCGAAGCGCAGCGCTTTGCGAAAGCCAATCCACCCCTCGATCCAAGGTCGCTCGGAAGAAAAATGGATCGCTGCCTGCTCGAGCGCATCGTGGCAGGCCCCGAAGTGCCACAGCGTTCTTACGCTGTGAGCAAGGTAGTCCCTGACGTTTTCGATGATTGGCGATAGCTCGACCGCCAGGTCGACCGCGCCGTTGTACCAGGCCCAGATGTCACCATAGGTCGGCGGGTGCCAGCCATAGTCCCGTGGCCGGGCGCCGAAGTCGAAGTCGCTGGATGAACTGAAATGGTGCGCCTTCAGCAGCGCACCGAGTGCGACGCCGGCGCAGCGTGCCAAAGCCGGATCACCCGATTGCGCGAATCGGCGTATGAGCGCTCGCCGCTGATCTGGTAAAGCCTTGGTGCCGGACAGGTGCAGGTGATACAGCTCGGCGAACATGTCCGAAGCCGAGTTGTTGTGGTGGTCGGGCGATTCAGCGGAAAGGAACCGCGCAAGCAGGGTTGCCGCGCGGTCGAACAGCGGCGGATCGTAAGCGAGGAGCTTGATCAACCGTATCCATTGCCACCGGTTGCTCGACTGCGGATCGATGATCTTGCCGCCATCTGGGCCGGCAATATCACGCTCGATCCTCGCGAGCACGGCATCGGGTGCAACCGGGGCGATGTTGGCGATGATCTGAAGGCCGTTTTTTCCCAGTGTCGTAAGATCGCCGAGTGGCCCGTCGGCACTGAGCCAACGCTCGACCGCGGCCCGCGCCTCGGCGCTGTCGTGCAGATAGCCGAGGCGGCGCGAAAGGGACTTCTGCATCCGCGTTGTAAGCGACGCGCAGAAGCGATCGAAATCGGCCGGCGGCATGCGTTCAAGGGCGAACCCGGCGAGCGGGTTGGCGATCGCATGCGGCAGGATAGCGCGCCACCGTCCCCGCAACTGCGCGACTCCCCGCTGTCGAAGCGTATTCAGCGCCTCATATATCCTTGCTACGGGAACACCGCGAATAGCGGCGACCCGCGCAAGCTCACCACCTTCCGAGGTATCCTCGCCATCGATCGAATAAAGCAGGGCAAGGTCCTCGGCAGCGGAAAGCAGATCCCGATCAGGATCGTTGCGCTGATGAAAAATCCGCCCGAAGAGGTCGCGGCTCTTGAGCTTTCCCAGGGTCTCGCCTTTTCCGAGCGTGTCGGCGAGAGCGCGCGCCACGCGGAAGTTGCCGTCGCTGAACTCTGATATGGTTCGCCTGTCGACCTGCGTCACATTGGGGAAGGTCTTTTCCAGCCACAGTTCCACCATTTCGGACGATGCTGATTGTAAGCGAAAGACCTCGGTACGCTCGGGTTCGTCGTCGCGAACATCATATTCGACAGTTAAGAGACTGACTTGGCTTCCCGCTTCCGAACAGATGTGTGCCAATTCGCTGTGCGTCGCCGGGTTACAGTTGTCGACGATCAGGATCGCACGGTGCCGTGCGATCACCAGCTGGCGCGCCATGTCCCGTGCGGTCGGGTCAGTCTCCGCCGAATAGTCGGTATAAACGGCGAGCCCCGGATCGAGCGGCACCTCGCCCACACCATCCTCGAACAGTGCCTGCACGAGACGAGTCTTTCCGAGACCGGACAAGCCGATCAACCGGATACATTGGCGAGCTTTGGTCAGAGAGGCGCGAAGCCGGGCGATACCCTCGCCGATGGTGAGTTGCTCGCGGTCGCTCGTTCGCTCATCGGTTAGGCAGGCCTTATCGTTGAAGAGATAGGATGTCTCCTTGCTCACGCCGACGCCGCACCAATCGCCGATGCTGCTCCAGCCCGACATACCGATGCCGAGCCGCGTGCGGACCCAGGCGGCAATTCCGGGATGGTGATTGACCCATGTCGCCAGCCGGTTGCGATCATAGAAGTCGCTATGCAACTGCCCGGACTCAGGCAGATCGTCGAGTTGCGCCCGGATCGCATCGCGACGATCGCTCAGCGGCTTGTCTGCTACTGACCCTTGCGCGCTGACGATGATGTAGGCGCCAGAGCGAGCGGCGAGTTCGGCGATGACCGGCCGTAGTACGCCGCCAGGACGCATCTCATCACGGATTGCGCTCGCCGGCATGTCGGGCTTTTTCACTTGAAACCCTGTGTGCTGGCGCGGCACGAAATCCGGGATCAGCAGTGCGGACGGGCACTCGATCCGGACGTCAAGTCCGCCATCGGCCGCATCCTGATTGCCGCCAGCCGTTACCGACGAACTGGGGCAGCCCTGCGCCCGCAATTCTGCCATAGCGAGACGTGCGACGAGTGTCCGCAGATCAGCATCATTGAGGTCGGCGACTTGTGCGCCAGTAATTTCGAACATCGCCCCAACCCCCTTTTATCAAATATTAGATAGCATGCGGGAGAACGAAGAGCAGTCAAGCGATAGTTGGTCCGCCACGAAGGCGACGGAACTGCCAGTGATCCCGTCGCCACGCATGATGCCGGCGACTGGCTTGTCGAGCTGACGCTCCAGCGCCGTTTGCCACGGCACGAGCGTGAACTCGCGCGATCCGTCGAAGATGCTGTTGGGCCGCCATCCGCGTGATTTATGCTAGGTGCGGAGCATCTGAAACCTCTCGAGATGCTTAAGCGCCGTGCTTTCCAGTCCGTTCTTGAAGAAAAAGCCCGGACCTTTAGTTCGAAATGAGTTCGAAGTATCGTATCAATCATGGCATTTTTGGTTGATTGATTTATATCATATTGATAAATATGGATTTTATATGGCTATAAATAATCGAGTGGGAGTAATTCTGTAGCGTGAAAAAAACCGGCTTCTGCCGGTTTTTTTCTATCTGTAGAGAGCAAAAGGATGCCTTCTGGCTCATCTCCGTACGTCCTGCTAACGAT
>JARDZH010000117.1 GCA_029240955.1 Pseudomonas sp.
TCAACTCCAGCGCCGATGACGGCACCACCTTCAGCGTGGTCCTGCCGCGGGTTTGATTGTCAACGCCAGACCTGTGTGGGGAACGGAGCTCGTAACCAGACCCGTCAACCGCTGTCGCGAGCTAGCGCTCCCTCCCACAAGAACGCGTTATTACCGCGTTATCGCGATCACGCAAAACCTGTGGGCGGGAGCGCAGCTCGCGATGAGGCTGGTACGTATTGTCGTCAAGCCTGGTTGCCTTACTTCCACTGCGCCCGAGGGTTGAACGACGATTTGTCGGCCAGGCTCTGCCACAGCGCTTTGCTGGCTTCATCGGTGTGTTTCGGCATGACGATTTTTAACTGAGCGAACAGATCGCCGCGTTCACCGCTCTTGCTCATCAGCCCGTTACCCTTGACCCGCAAACGCTGGCCGTTCTGGCTGTCCGGGCGGATGGTCAGGTTGATTCGACCGGTCAGCGTCGGCACAGCAACCTTGGTGCCCAGCGCCGCTTCCCAAGGCGCCAGCGGGACCTGAATCACCAGATCATTGCCTTCCACTTCGAACAGCGGATGCGGTGCCAGGCGAATGGTCAGGTAAAGATCACCCTTCTCGCCCCCGGCAATCCCCGGCGCGCCCTGCCCCTTGAGACGGATGCGCTCACCGTCAGCCACGCCGGCGGGAATCTTCACGTTCAGCGTTTTGGTGATGTCAGCCATGCGCTGCCCGCCGGCGCTGTGCTGAGGCACCCGGAAGCTGACCTGCTTGGACTCGCCCGAAAGCGTCTCTTCAAGAAAGACCGCCAGCTCCATCTCCACGTCCTGGCCCTTGCGCCCCGGATTGCGGGTACGACCGCCCTGCTGCGGCCGTCCGCCGAAAATCGAACTGAAGAACTCCGAGAAATCAGTCGTCTCGTCAAAGCCACCCGCGCCTGCCCGGCTCTGCCAGCCGGGCGGCGGCTGAAACGGACGGCCCTGCCGGCCATACTTGCGAATCTCATCGTACTCGGCGCGCTTTTCCGGGCTGCTGAGCACTTCATAGGCTTCGGAGGCTTCCTTGAACTTGTCCTCAGCGCCCGCTTCCTTGCTGACGTCCGGATGATACTTACGGGCCAACTTGCGGTAGGCGGTCTTGATCGCCTTTTCATCCGCCGTCGGCTCGACGTCGAGTATCTTGTAATAGTCTTTGAAATCCATCTAACGATCACCCATCCCCAATTATCCAGCGCAGCCCGTGCGCCGGTGCATACGCACAGCATCCTCTTGTTTCGAGGCGTCTGGATTACGACAAGTTGAACAGTGTGACAGCAGTCAGCGCACTTCGGTGCGATTGAACCTTCGACACCGGCGCCCTGCAGCAATCACAACAAGATTGGGGGGAATGAGCGCCAGTTCAAGCCTTGGACAGAAATACCGCGATCCATGCATAAACGACGCATTGCCCTACGCAATTGCACTGCACTGGCATAAACTGCGCGGCCGTTTTTTGAGTGGAACGTAAAACGACATGAACGACCAAGCTCCGGCCCGTGCCTGCGGCATCGATTTCGGCACATCCAATTCCACTGTCGGCTGGCATCGTCCCGGCGTGGAATCGTTGATTGCGCTGGAGGACGACAAGATCACGCTGCCTTCCGTGGTGTTTTTCAACATGGAAGAACGTCGCCCGGTTTATGGCCGTCTGGCGCTGCACGAATACCTGGAAGGCTACGAAGGCCGGCTGATGCGCTCGCTCAAGAGCCTGCTGGGTTCCAAGCTGATCAAGCACGACACCAGCGTGCTGGGCACTGCGATGCCTTTCAAGGACCTGTTGGGCTTGTTCATTGGCGAGTTGAAGAAGCGTGCCGAGCACACAGCGGGACGTGAGTTCGAGCAAGTCGTGCTGGGCCGTCCGGTCCACTTTGTCGACGATGACGCCCAGGCGGATCAGGAAGCCGAGGACACGCTGGCCGAGGTGGCGCGCAAGATCGGCTTCAAGGACGTGTCCTTTCAGTTCGAACCGATTGCGGCGGCCTTCGACTACGAGTCGACTATCGAGAAAGAAGAACTGGTCCTGATCGTCGACATCGGCGGCGGTACGTCGGACTTCTCGCTGGTTCGTCTGTCACCCGAGCGTCGTATGCAGGATGACCGTCAGAGCGACATTCTGGCTACTGGCGGCGTGCACATCGGCGGTACCGATTTCGACAAGCAGTTGAGTCTGCAGGGCGTGATGCCGTTATTCGGCTACGGCAGCCGGATGAAAAGCGGCGCGTTCATGCCCACCAGCCACCACATGAACCTGGCGACCTGGCACACCATCAACGCCGTGTACTCGCAGAAATCCCAGCTCGCACTGGGCAGCATGCGCTACGACATCGAGGACACGGGCGGTATCGACCGGCTGTTCAAGTTGATCGAGCAGCGCGCCGGGCACTGGCTGGCGATGGAAGTGGAAGAAACCAAGATCCAGCTCACTCATGAGCAGAGCCGGCATGTGGCGATGGACCGAATCGAAAGCGGCTTGAGTGTGGACCTGAGCCGGGCGATGTTCGAAGCGGCTATCGACAGCCAGCTGGAACGCGTACGCGACAGTGTGACCCGCTTGCTGAGCGATGCGGGCGTTGGTCTGGAGCAGGTGAATACCGTGTTCTTTACCGGCGGTTCGAGCGGCATCCCGGCATTGCGCAACAGCGTGTCAGCGATGCTGCCTAACGCTCGTCATGTCGAAGGCAATATCTTCGGGAGCATTGGCAGCGGTCTGGCGATTGAAGCGAAGAAGCGCTACGGCTGAGGCTGGCAGACCGTTTTCCTGTGGGAGGGAGCGCCAGCTCGCGACAGCTATAGCCGCCCCGTCGCGAGCCTCGCGCCCTTTCACATGTTTTCCTGCTGTAGTTACACCAGCCCTTCTTTCTGCAGCTCGCTCTTCAGATACGCGTAATAGATCGGCCCTGCCACAACACCCGGCAGGCCGAACGCGGCTTCGAACAACAGCATTGCCAGCAGCAATTCCCAGGACTTCGCATTGATCTGACCGCCGACAATCCGGGCGTTGAGGAAATACTCGACCTTGTGGATGACGATCAGGTAACTCAGCGCCGCCAGCGCGACCCAGATCGAGATCGACATGCCGACAATGAAGATCAGTGTATTGGACATCAGGTTACCGACCACCGGCAGCAAGCCGAGCAGGAAGGTCATGATGATCAGCGTCTTGGTCAGCGGCAGGTGAATGCCGCACAGCGGTAGCACAACCGCCAGGAAAATCGACGTGAACAACGTGTTGAGCGCCGAGATCTTGATCTGGGCGAACACGATGTTGCGAAACGCGCGGCTCAGCAAATACAGGCGATCGAAAAGCGCTGCGGCCAGGGGCTTGCGCGTATGCACTTCGGAAATCCGCTGCAGCGCGATGATCGCACCCAGCACCATGCCGATCAGCATGGTCACGAACATGTGCGCAGCGCCTTTGCCGATCAGCTGCAACTCACCCACATGCTTTTGCAGCCACTGCCCCAAGGAAACCTGGAATTCCGCCGCACTGGCCGGCAGATAGGCGTCAATGAATGGCGGCAGCTGTCCGCGTGCGCGGTCGATCAGCGTCATGAACTTGTCCAGCGACGCGCCGGGGTTCTCGGCTTCATGCAGGATAAAACTGAAGGCGCCTGCGAATATCAGGCTGAGCATGCTGACGACGATGGTGCCCAGCAGAGCGACGGCCAGCCACCGCGCTCGCTCGCCGGCGATCAAACGCTGCAGCTTGGGAGTAAGCATGTTGACCAGTTCGAACACCAGCAGGCCGGCCAACAGACTCGGCAACAGCTTGAAAGGCAGTACCAGCAGCAAACCGCCAAAGATGAGGATCCAGCTTGCGATTAACACCTGACGCGGGGAAAACGTTGGCATAGATCCTCAAAAGACGACACAAAGAAGACGGCAGTCTGCCAGCCTTCAAGGTTGAGGACCAGTGATCTGACAAGCGTTGAAAGCCGGCGCGTCCAGACTGCAATGCGCCGCTTCCGGATTACACCAAGTAACCGCCGTGTTTACGGTACTTGCGCGGTAGCACGCACGGGTTGAGGGTGCGCCGGAAAATTATTTCTTCCTGAGACAATCGCTCATGAAGCTCTTGCGGGCGTCGCCTTTGAGGGCCTGAGTGCTGGCGGTGGCGTTGCAGGATTTCATTTTGTCTTGCTGTGTCGCGGCGGGCGGCGGTGCGGCTTTCAGGCAACCGCTCATGTAAGTTTTGCGCTCATCGCCTTTCAGACCCTTGGCACTCGCATCGGCGTTGCAGGTGGTCATCTTGTTTTGCTGATCGGTGGCAGCGAACACGGCGGTGGATAACATCAGGCCAACAAGCATCACAGGAATACCGAGCATCTTCATCGTCGACTCTCCGGGTTTGATACAGCGCTGGGCACAGCTTTGCGAAGTGTAGCCAAGGATGTTGCAAATCATGTCAAGGCGGACGACAGTCGGGCTGGCAATTCGAGCAAACAGGCGGATAATCGCCTCCCCCTTGTGCACCGGTTCTCCCATGCAATATGCATTTCCCCTGCTGACGATTCTGATCTGGGCCGTCAACACCGTGATCACCAAGGCCGCGTCCGAGGTCATCTTTCCGTCCGAGATCGGCTTCTATCGCTGGCTGCTGGCAGGTCTGCTGTTCACGCCTTTCATTCTCAAGCCGGTGTGGGCGAACCGGGCAGCGATTCGCCCGGTGCTTGGCAAGATCGTGGTGCTGGGCGTGCTGGGTATGGCGATGTACCAGAGTCTGGCGTACTTCGCCGCCGGCATGACCACGGCCACCAACATGGGGATCATTCAGTCGCTGGTGCCGATCATGGCGCTCGGGCTCTCCATCGTCAGTCTTGGCAATCGGCTGACGTTCGGCGCGTTGTTCGGCGCAATGATTTCGTTCGCAGGCGTTGTAGTGGTCGTTTCGGCGGGTAATCTTGGCGGGCTGATCGAGCAAGGCGTCAACCGTGGCGATGCGATGGTGCTGCTCGCTGCAGCGGCCTATGCCGTTTACAGCACGCTGTTGAAGAAGTGGCAGCTGCGTTTGCCGCCCTTGCAGTTGTTGTACATGCAGATTCTGGTTGCGGTGGTGGTGCTGATGCCGATGTTTCTGCTGTCGCCGCGCGTAGGACTCAACGCCAGCAACATACCTTTGGTGCTGTACGCAGCGATCCCCACGTCCATGCTCGCGCCCTGGTTGTGGATGACCGCGATCATGCGTCTGGGACCCAGCCGCACGACGCTGTTCTTCAACCTGATGCCAATCGCCACGGCGCTGATTGCGGCCGTGGCCCTCGGCGAACGTCTGGCGCTCTACCACCTGCTCGGTGGTGCGCTGACGCTCTGTGGAGTCATCCTGGCTGAACGCTGGACCACTCCACTGACGCGCAGGACGAATTAAGCAGGCGGACCGGTTTCTTCTTCGCCGACCTTGATGGAAAGGCCGTGAATCGAAACGTCGGTGATACCGGCTACCAGCGACCCGGTATCGGGGTCCGGCTCGTCGTCCAGCTCTACATGATGTTTCAGCGCAAGCTCGTGCACGACCTCGATGATCGGAACATCCAGATTCTCGATAACGTCCACGTGGTGCTCACCCGCAAGGGTGTACTCGATTTCATACAGTTCTTTATCGCTCATCGCATCACTTCCTGGCCGATACGCTGATCGGCTGATTACGAACCAAGGCCCAAAAGAGCTAGAGACCGGCAGCCTTGAGGCGCGCGGCGTGTTCCGTGAACAGGCGCACGGGATCTGCGCCTTTGCCCACCAAACCGAAGGTCTGGTTGACGATGTCGAAATGGTCGAGCGGAAAGTCATCCCCGATGACCGTGCCCAGGTGCGAACTGAAACGCCCGACCATGCCATCACATTGACCCTGCTCTTTCGTGAACGTGCGAGCGAATATTCGACAACTTACATTTGTGCCATCGATGGTGTTACGGCCGCGGTTGGTGATGCCCGGTTTCAGGATGCCGGACCATGAGTAATAACGAACACCGTTGACCAGTTCCGCGCCCTGCCCGCCCCATGTTTCCGGCAACCCCTGCGGATATTGCCTGTTGAACAGCGCGACGCCTGTCGAGGTCAGCGACTGGTGAGACGCAGAGACATCCATTGGCAGCTTGGGTCCGCGATAGCCCGTTTCGAAGATCGAAATCAGCCAAGCCAGCAGGCCGATGACAGCGTTGACCACCCGACCGCCCGGCGTCCCGACTGGAAAGGTCCGCTCCAGATAATCCGCAAGCTCAGAGCCATAGTTGGGTCCTGCCACCGAAGTGACCGAGGCAATCAGATCCGGCCGCCGTGCAGCGACATAACGCACAGTCAGGGCACCCTGGCTGTGGCCGATCAGATTGACCTTGGCGGCGCCTGTATCGCGGATCGTCTGCTCCACGACTTTCAACAGCTGCTCTCCGCGAATCTCGGTGGAATTGACGCCCGACACCATGACCGGAAGCACCGTCGCTCCGCCCTGCTCCAGCGCTTTGACGAT
>JARDZH010000118.1 GCA_029240955.1 Pseudomonas sp.
GTAATGGCCGCGAAGCGATCGAGAAACTTCACGAAGTCGAGGACATCGACCTGGTGCTGATGGACGTGATGATGCCGGAAATGGACGGCTATGAAGCGACCATGGAAATCCGCAAGGACCCGCGCTGGCGCAAGCTGCCGATCATTGCCGTGACCGCCAAGGCCATGAAGGACGATCAGGAGCGCTGCCTGCAGGCCGGCTCCAATGATTACCTGGCCAAACCGATCGATCTGGACCGGCTGTTTTCGCTGATTCGGGTCTGGTTGCCAAAAATGGAACGTATTTGAACCGGAACGGCCAAAGCGAGCATCCCCATGAGTTTCTTCAGGTCCACGCATGCTTCTCGATCGAAACGCTGATATCGAGTTGCGGCTGTTGATTGAGGCGATCTACCTCAAATACAGCTACGACTTTCGCGACTACTCCGGCGCGTCGATCAAACGGCGCGTCGCCCATGCGTTGCGCCAGTTCGACTGCAGCACCATTTCTGCCCTGCAGGAGCGGGTGCTGCACGATCCTGCGGCGTTCATGCAACTGCTGCAACTGCTCACCATTCCGGTCAGCGAGATGTTCCGCGACCCTGCGCATTTCCTCGCCCTGCGCCAGGAAGTCGTGCCGCTGCTGCGCACCTACCCGTCCATCAAAGTGTGGATTGCCGGTTGCAGTACCGGCGAAGAGGTGTACTCCATGGCGATCCTGCTCCGCGAGGAAGGCTTGCTCGACCGGACGATCATCTACGCCACCGACATCAATCCGACGTCGCTGGAGAAAGCCAAGCAGGGCATCTTCTCGATGGAGAACGTTCGCGCCTACAACAAGAACTACCTTGAGGCCGGCGGCCAGCGGGAATTTTCCGACTACTACACCTCGGCCTACGACTACGCGATCTTCGACAAGACCTTGCGCGAGAACGTGACATTCGCCGACCACAGCCTGGCCACCGACAGTGTGTTCTCGGAAACCCAGCTGATCTCGTGCCGGAATGTGCTGATCTATTTCAACAAGCGGCTGCAGGACCGGGCCTTCGGGTTGTTTCACGACTCGCTGTGCCACCGTGGCTTCCTGGCGCTGGGCAGCAAGGAAACCCTGGAATTCTCCGCCTTCAGTGGCGCTTTCGAACCGCTGATCAAGCCCGAGCGGATCTACCGCAAGTCATGAGAACTTCTTTTGATAACGGCGCGGCCGCCAGCGACCTGCCCAAAGTGGAGGCGATCGTGGTCGGCGCCTCGGCCGGCGGCGTGGAAGCACTGCTCAAGGTGTTCAGCACCCTGCGCGTCGGGTTCGGCTTGCCGATCATTACGGTGCTGCACTTGCCGGACGATCACCGCAGCCAGCTGGTCCACGTGTTCGGCAGCCGCTTGCGGATTCCGGTCAAGGAAGGCGACGACAAAGAGGCCATCAAGCCGGGCACGCTGTACTTCGCGCCGGCCGGCTACCATCTTTCGGTGGAGGCCGACCGCAGCTTTTCCCTGAGTCAGGAAGACCGGGTGTTCTATTCACGTCCCAGCATCGACATCCTGTTCGGGTCCGCTGCCGACGCCTATGGCGCAGGCCTTGCGGGTATATTGCTGACCGGGGCCAATAACGACGGGGCGCAAGGATTGGCGCAGATCAAAACTTATGGCGGTTTTACCGTCGTGCAGGACCCCAAGCAGGCGCTGGCGCGTACCATGCCGGAAGCTGCGCTGGCCCTGCACGAGCCGGACTACCTTTTGCCTTTGAACGATATTGGCCGGTTGTTGGCCGAGTTGGAACGAATCGCATGCTAAATGAGATCCAGGCAAAACTGCTGATCGTCGACGATCTGCCGGAAAACCTGTTGGCGCTGGAAGCTTTGATCAAGCGGGACGACCGAACCGTGTTCAAGGCGTTGTCAGCCGATGAAGCCTTGTCGCTGCTGCTGCAGCATGAATTCGCGCTGGCCATCCTGGACGTGCAGATGCCTGGCATGGACGGTTTCCAGCTCGCCGAACTGATGCGCAGCACCGAGAAAACCAAGAACATCCCGATCGTGTTCGTCAGCGCCGCTGGCCGCGAACTCAATTACGCGTTCAAGGGGTACGAGAGCGGCGCGGTGGATTTCCTGCACAAGCCGCTGGATATTCACGCGGTGAAGAGCAAGGTCAATGTGTTCGTCGATCTCTATCGGCAGCGCAAGGCGGTCAAGATGCAGGTCGAGGCGCTGGAGCAGAGCCGCCGCGAGCAGGAAGAACTGCTCAATCGCTTGCAGGCAACCCAAGCCGATCTGGAACACGCTGTCCGCATGCGCGACGACTTCATGTCGATCGTCTCCCATGAAGTGCGCACGCCGCTCAACGGCCTGATTCTGGAAACCCAACTGCGCAAGCTGCATCTGGCCAAGAACAATGCCGCGGCCTTTACCATGGAAAAGCTCAACGCCATGGTCGAGCGCGACGAGCGTCAGATCCAGAGCCTGATCCGGCTGATTGAGGACATGCTCGACGTGTCGCGCATCCGCACCGGCAAGCTGTCGATCCGCACCAGCCCATTCGACCTCAGCGAACTGGTGCGCCAGCTGCTGGAAAACTACGCCGCCCAGATCGCGGCGGCCGAATGCTCGATTTCCCTGGAAGCCGATGAATCGGTCATGGGCGTGTGGGACGAGTTCCGTATCGAACAGGTGATCTCCAACCTGTTGACCAATGCGCTGCGCTACGGCGCTCGCAAGCCGATCGCTGTGCGGGTTTATAGCGCAGGCGAAGGCGAGATCAGGCGCGCGTGCGTGGAAGTCGCCGATCAGGGAATTGGCATCACGCCGGAAAACCAGAAGCGCATCTTTCAGCAATTCGAGCGAGTGACGGCTAACCACGCAGTGACCGGGCTGGGACTCGGGCTGTTCATTTCGGAGCAGATCGTGCTGGCGCATGGCGGGCAGATCGAGGTAGAGAGTGAAGCGGGGCAGGGTTCGACGTTCAGGGTCTGGCTGCCTTTGTAAGACAAACCTACCAAACTTGCGATTTATCCTGAAATACGCGCAACCTACCCAGCAGGCTGCGGTCGTAATGGCAGCTATTTAAGATTGAAGGCAGTTCAATGAGTGCTGATGCAGAAAATGTCGTCCTGATCGTGGAAGACGAACCCCTGATTCTGATGTTGCTGTCCGACTACTTGTCGGGCGAGGGGTATCGTGTGCTGCAAGCCGAAAACGGCGAGCAGGCGTTCGAGATTCTGGCGACCAAACCCCATCTGGATCTGATGATCACCGACTACCGCCTGCCGGGCGGAATCTCGGGTGTGATGATTGCCGAGCCCGCGGTCAAATTGCGGCCCGAGCTGAAAGTCATCTTTATCAGCGGCTATCCGGCGGAAATCGTCGATTCAGGCAGCCCGATCGCCGCCAAGGCGCCGATCCTCGCCAAGCCGTTCACCATGGAAACCCTTCACTCGCAGATCCAGGTGCTGCTGGCCTGAGCCGGCAGAACCCTGGGTTCCACCGGTTCAATGCTGGCCGCCGTCAGGCTTCTTCGATCATCTCCCGCACTTTAGACGTCAGGTGATCGAAGGCGAATGGCTTGGTGATCATCTGCATACCGGTGTCGAGAAACCCTGCCCGTACCGTGGCATGTTCGGCATAGCCTGTGATGAACAGCACCTTGAGATTGGGCCGCAGCTGGCGAGCGATCTCCGCCAGTTGCCGGCCGTTCATGCCCGGCAGGCCGACGTCACTGATCAGCAGGTCGATACGCTGATCGGATTCGAGTACAGGCAGTGCGCCTGGCGCATCCTCAGCCTGAATGAACTGATAACCCAGCTCGCTCAGCACTTCGCTGACCAGCGCACGTACTGCAGGGTCATCCTCGACGATCAGCACGGTCTCGCCAGCCTTGGCCTGCAACGCGTTGCTCTGGTAATGCTCTTCGTCTTCGACCATCTCGCCCTGGAAGCGCGGCAGGTACAGCTGAACGGTGGTGCCGCGGCCGAGTTCGCTCTGGATCGCCACATGACCGTGTGACTGTTTGCAGAAGCCGTAGATCATCGACAGGCCCAGCCCGGTACCCTGACCGATCGGCTTGGTGGTGAAGAACGGGTCGAAAGCGCGGTTGATCACGCTTTCGGGCATGCCGCTGCCGGTGTCGTGGACGCTCAGCATCACGTAATCACCCGGCTGCAGGTTCTCGTAGGCGTCGGTGTAATCCTTCTCCAGGCGTTGATTGGAGGTTTCGATCAGCAGCAGTCCGCCGCCGGGCATGGCGTCGCGGGCGTTGAGCACCAGATTGAGCAGGGCATTTTCCAGTTGATTGGAGTCTGCGACCGCCGTCCATAGCTGCTCGGACAGATGCATCTCCAGCTTGATGTTTTCGTGCACACTGCGCCGGATCAGCTCGCCCATGGCCGTGATCAGGTGGTTCATCTCCATCGGCTTGGAGTCCAGCGACTGCCGCCTGGAGAACGCCAGCAGACGGTGGGTCAGCGAGGCGGCGCGGTTGGCCGAGGTCACACCCAGGTCGATCAAGCCGTCCAGGTCTTCGGTGCGTCCGCGCGCCAGACGTCGCCGGATCAGCTCCAGGCTGCCGATGATGCCGGTCAGCATGTTGTTGAAGTCGTGCGCGATACCGCCGGTCAACTGGCCCACGGCTTCCATCTTCTGCGACTGACGCAGCACTTCGTCCTTGTGTTGCAGCTGCGAAGTGCGCTCTTCAACCTGCTGTTCGAGGGTTTCGTTGAGGCTGCGAAGTTGCGCTTCGGCCTGTTTGCGCTCGGTGATATCGGACGTCACGCCGGCGAGCGCCATGACCTTGCCGAACTTGCCGAGGATCGCCCGGGCGCGTACATCCACCCAGTTCAGCGAACCGTCCGGCCAGACAGTCCGGTACTCGATGACGAAATCGATGCCGTTGTCCAGGCTGCGCTGCAGCGCCGACTGCATGCGCGGCTGATCTTCCGGATACACGGTTTCAAGCCAGTCGTGGTAGCTGAACGGGTCGGTGTCTTCGCGGCCATAGTGTGACTTGGTGATGGCTGAGCAGGACAGTTTGAGAAAGTCCACCTCAAGCTGCCAGGAACCGAGACGGCCGGCTTTCAGGGCGTTCTGCAGGCGGCGTTCGCCTTCGAGCAGGTCTTCGAGCCGGGCCCGCGCATCGTACTGACGGCGACGTCCACGGACCGCCGTCGCAACCAGGCTCACCAGGGTGACCGGGTGGAATGGACGTTCAAGAAAAGTGACATTGCCCAGCAAATCCCCAAGGTGCGCCGCGGGGTTGGGATCGGGGCCGCCATGGTGGGTCAGCAGCACGATCGGCATGTCCGACCATGACGGCTGCTGGGCGAGGAAATCAAGCAGTGGCTTGATGTCGGCGTGACGCATGGCTTCCACGGCAATGATCGCCAGCCCGGCGCCGGCCTGCAGTTCCCTGACCAGCTCGGGCAACTCGCCGGCGATGGTCGACGGGTAGCCGGCCTCGGCAAGGAGCCGCTTGGCAATCTGACTGTCCCGGCCGATGGGGGCGAGGATGATCGCCCGTTCCGCAAGCGTTCCGGGCATGATCAGGAATACTCGTCAGAAAGCAGCGGATTACCTTCGCCGTGATAGTGGGGAACACCGCGCAGGACACCCTGGAAGGCGCTGAGCGGTTCGCCGATCTTCAGCCCCTGTGAGCCGATCCGGTATTCGCGGATGGTTGACTCGTGGGTGCCGGTACGTTTCTTGATGACCGAAATGGCTCGACGAACCTCGCCCAGTGCTTCGAAGTAGCGCAACAGGATCACCGTATCCGCCAGATAGGTGATATCGATCGGCGCACGTGCGTCCTCAACCAGCCCGTGTTGAGCGACGGTCATGAAGGTCGAAGCGCCGTGCCTGTTTAGGTAGAGCAACAGTTCGTGCATGTGCAGGACCAGCGCGTTTTCTTCAGGCATCGCGGCCTGATAGCCGTTGATGCTGTCGATGACCACGGTCTTGATCTGCTTTTCGTCGACCGCGCGGCGCACCCGGTGGGCGAATTCGCCAGGGGACAGTTCGGCCGCATCGACCTGTTCGATCACCAGATTGCCGCTGTCTCGCATGGCTACCAGGTCGATACCCAGTTTCAGCATGCGATCGATGAGCAGCCCCAGCTCCTCGTCGAAAATGAACAGGCCGACCCGCTCGCCACGGGCGACGGCCTGGGCGGCGAACACCATCGCCAGCAGCGATTTACCCGTACCCGACGGGCCGAGAATCAGCGTGCCGGACCCGCTGTCGAGCCCGCCGCCAAGCAGCGCATCCAGTTCGGCGATGCCGCTGGTGTTCTGCTTCGTTGCATAGCGCTGTCGATGCTCGGCAGCCACCAGCCGTGGAAACACGTGGATACCGTCCTCGGCGATGATGAAATCGTGAAAGCCGCCGCGGTACTTCTGGCCACGGTATTTGGTGACCTTCATGCGACGCCGTTCGGCGCCGTAATTGGGCGTCAGCTCCTCCAGGCGGATCACGCCGTGAGCGACACTGTGCACGGTCTTGTCCAGCG
>JARDZH010000119.1 GCA_029240955.1 Pseudomonas sp.
TGGTCATGGAGGTCAACTCATCGCCGGGGCTCGAAGGCATCGAAGTGACCACCAGCAAGGACGTTGCCGGGATGATCATCGAATACCTGGAAAAAAACAGCGGTCCGCACATGACCCGGACCAAAGGGAAGGGCTGAACCCAAAAGCAAACGCCACACCTACTGTGGGAGGGAGCGAAGCTCGCGACGCAGGCGACGCGGTGTATCAGGCGGATCGGGTCATTGCCATCGCCAGCTTCGCTGCCCTCGTACAATAACCGGCGTGCAACGCTGTTTGTAGGAGCCAGCTGGCTGGCGAAGCGATGGATCAGGCGACCCATATTTGTGTCCTTACCGACGCTTCGCCAGCAAGCTGGCTCCTACGGAATAGTGCGCGCTTCTACACTGCATCCCTCGGCAGCATCAGGCCCAGCGGCAGGCGTACCCGCGCTTCAAGGCCGCCGCCCGAGCGGTTGCGCAGTTCCACGTTGCCGCCGTGCATCGACGCGATTCGCTTGACGATCGCCAGCCCCAGCCCTGTTCCTTTACCGCTACGCGCGCGATCACCCCGGATGAACGGGTTGAAAATGGTATCCAGCTCGGCCGGGTCAATACCGGCACCACGATCGAGCACGCTCAGCACTACGTACGGCGCATTCCGATCGCCCGACACATAAGCTGCCACTTCAATCCCGTTGCCGGCGTGATGCATGGCGTTGCCAATCAGGTTGGTCAGCAATCGCTTCATCGACACACGGCGTAACGGGAACGGCGGAATCGGCTCAAGACACAGACGAATGTGATCATCAGGACTGTTGAACGGCGCCACGACTTCGCGCACCAGTTCGCTAAGGTCCACCTCCTCGATCTGCTCATCGCGACCATCGCGGATGAACGCGAGGAATTGATCCAGAATGGCGTCCATGTCCTCGATGTCGCGGACCATGCCTTCGCTGAACTCGTTGTCGTTCATCAATTCCAGCGAGAGCCGCAGCCGGGTCAGCGGCGTGCGCAAATCGTGTGACACGCCGGCCAGCATCAACTCGCGCTCTTGCCCGGCCTGCTCGACGTCCTCCGCCATCTGGTTGAACGCGCGGTAAACCTCGGTCATTTCGCTGGGCGTATCGCTGATCGGCAAGCGCACGCTGCGGCCCTGGCCCAGCTGCCGCGCAGCGAAAACGAGACGTTTGAGCGGCTGATTGAGCTGGCGTACGAAAATCCAGGCGGACGCCGTCGACAGCAGACCGATCGCCAGGAACCAGCCCAGCACGCTCCAGATCTTCTGACCACGCAGCGGGTGCGGATACAGCGGCACTTTCAGCCAGCCGTCACCCAGGCTCGGCGCCCTGACCCACAACGCGGGCGGTGCATGGACCCGCAGGCGCACTTCGGTATCCGCACCCAGTTCGGCCTGCATCTGCCGTTGATAGATTTCGCTATAGGGCCAGTGCTGCTCGCCTTCCGGCACGCCGCCACCAACGACCCGAATCAGCCCCGCCGCCTCGGCAATCGCTTCCCGGTCGTCCTCGTTGGCCGCCCAATAAGCGCGCAACGTCAGCGCGACCCCGTGGCTGTATTGCCGGTCGACGAGCACATCTTCGTTCATCAGCAGGTAAACCAGCGTCAGCGCTTTGGAGAACAAAACGACGATGAGCACCAGCCAGAGCGTGCGCGAGAAAAAACTTTGCGGGAACCAGAGCGGAGTCTTCATAACTGCAGCCATACACTTTGCAGGATGAGCCAGGCTCGCAGAGTATGCGGGGCGTGGGCCAGCCGGGGTTACACATGCGAAAAACCAGTTAGGCCGATAATCCGAAGGTTATCGACGTAACTGGCAGGGACTTCAGCGCTCATGGAACAAGCGATTGGTCAGCGGTTTCCGGCACCATCAGGAACGAACACGTAGCCCACGCCCCAGACCGTCTGGATGTAGCGCGGCTTGGACGGGTCGGGCTCGATCAGGCGACGCAGACGCGAAATCTGGACGTCGATGGAGCGCTCCAGCGCATCCCATTCCCGACCGCGGGCAAGATTCATGAGCTTGTCGCGCGTCAGAGGCTCGCGCGCATGCATGACCAGCGCTTTGAGTACCGCAAATTCACCGGTGGTGAGCATGTGTACTTCGTCGCCGCGCTTGAGTTCGCGCGTCGCGAGCGACAGCACGTAATCGCCGAAGCTTACCGACTCGTCTTCGCTGCCCGGTGCGCCAGGTACCGGCGCGGCCTGACGGCGCAGAACGGCTTTGACGCGAGCCATCAGTTCATCAGGGTTGAAAGGCTTGGCCAGATAATCATCGGCGCCCAGTTCCAGGCCCTTGATCCGGCTCAACTCATCGCCCTTGGCGGTGAGCATGATGATCGGCACCTGATTGTTCGCTGCACGCAGACGGCGGCAGGCGGACAAGCCGTCTTCGCCGGGCAGCATCAGGTCCAGGACCACGAGGTTGAACACCTCGCGGGACAGAAGTCGGTCCATCTGTTCAACGTTGGCTACCGCACGGGCACGATAACCCTTGCTGGTGAAAAAGCGCTCCAGAAGGCTGCTCAATCCCGGATCGTCATCAACGATCAGAATTTTTTCGCCTTCGGCATTTTGTGCAGTGCTGCTCATCGCATGCTCCTTTGATCTCGGGGCGCATTATGGCGTAGCTGCGGTGATGCGCACCGTGTGCATTGTTAGCAGATTTTACGCGGGGTCACACGCAAGCAAATGCAGGCTGCGCACAATAGTGCGCTTGTCGGTCGATCCCCTATTCCGACTTCGCCGGGTATAATGCGCCGCCCTCGAAGTCAGGCAACGCCGGACTTATGGCAGTTCGCCAGTTGAAAAAATAAACATTGGCGCACGTAGCCCGGGCCAGGCAACTCGCACAAAAGCCCAGTTTTTTGCTCACAATTCCAGGTGGTCTTATGGACAGCATCAACAGCCGCATCGCCGAAGAACTCGGCGTCCGCCCCCAACAGGTCGAAGCGGCCGTAGCACTACTGGATGAAGGCTCGACCGTGCCCTTCATTTCCCGCTACCGCAAGGAAGTGACCGGCAGCCTCGATGACACGCAATTGCGCCATCTGGAAGAGCGCCTGCGCTATCTGCGCGAACTCGACGAGCGCCGCATCAGCATCCTCGCCAGCATCGAAGAGCAAGGCAAGCTGACCCCGGAACTGGCCCGCGACATCAAGCTCGCCGACACCAAGACCCGTCTCGAAGACCTGTACCTGCCGTACAAGCAGAAACGCCGCACCAAAGGCCAGATCGCGCTTGAAGCCGGCCTGGGCGAACTGGCCGACGGTCTGTTCAGCGACCCGACGCTTGCACCCGAGAGCGAAGCTGCACGTTTCGTGAACGCCGAAAAAGGCGTGGCCGACGTCAAAGCGGCGCTTGAAGGCGCGAAATACATTCTGATGGAGCGCTTCGCCGAAGACGCTTCGCTGCTCGACAAACTGCGCAGTTTCCTCAAGCAGGAGGCGGTGATCAGTGCCCGCGTCGTGCCTGGCAAGGAAGAAGAAGGCGCCAAGTTCCGCGACTACTTTGAACACGACGAACCGCTCAAGAGCATGCCCTCGCACCGTGCCCTCGCGATCTTCCGCGGCCGCAACGAAGGCGTGCTGAGTTCGGCATTGAAAGTCGGCGAAGAGCTGCCCGGCACGCTGCACCCGTGCGAAATGATGATCGCTGAGCGCTTCGGCCTGCAGAATCAGAACCGCCCCGCTGACAAGTGGCTGGCCGAGGTGGTGCGCTGGACGTGGAAGGTCAAGCTGTACAGCCATCTGGAAACCGATCTGCTGGGCGAGTTGCGTGACGGCGCTGAAACCGAGGCCATTAACGTTTTTGCCCACAACCTGCATGACCTGCTGCTGGCCGCTCCGGCCGGCCCGCGCGCCACCTTGGGTCTGGACCCTGGCCTGCGCACCGGCTGCAAGGTGGCTGTCGTGGACGCGACAGGCAAGCTGCTCGACTACGCGACCGTTTACCCGCATGTCCCGAAAAACCAGTGGGACCAGACCATCGCTGTGCTGGCCGCGTTATGCGCCAAGCACTCGGTCGACCTGATCGCGATCGGCAACGGCACGGCCAGCCGCGAAACCGACAAACTGGCCGGCGAGCTGATCAAAAAGTATCCAGGCCTGAAAATGACCAAAGTCATGGTCTCGGAAGCCGGCGCTTCGGTTTACTCCGCGTCGGAACTGGCTGCTAAGGAATTCCCGGACCTCGACGTGTCGATTCGCGGCGCGGTGTCCATCGCGCGTCGTCTGCAGGACCCACTGGCCGAGCTGGTGAAAATCGATCCGAAATCCATTGGTGTCGGTCAGTACCAGCACGACGTTTCCCAGCTGAAGCTGGCGCGGGGTCTGGACGCCGTGGTGGAAGACTGCGTGAACGCCGTCGGCGTTGATGTGAACACCGCATCCGTGGCGTTGCTGGCGCGTATTTCCGGCCTCAACACCACGCTGGCGCAGAACATCGTTTCCCACCGCGACGCCAACGGCGCGTTCAAGACGCGCGCTGCCCTGAAAAAAGTCAGCCGGCTTGGCGAGAAGACCTTCGAACAGGCGGCAGGCTTCCTGCGCGTCATGAACGGCGACAACCCGCTGGATTCCTCGGCGGTTCACCCGGAAGCCTATCCGCTGGTGCAGCGCATTGCGGCGCAGACCGACCGCGACATCCGCTCGCTGATCGGCGATTCCTCGTTCCTCAAGCGTCTGGATCCGAAGAAATTCACTGACGAGACCTTTGGTCTGCCGACCGTCACTGACATTCTGCAAGAGCTGGAAAAACCGGGCCGCGACCCGCGTCCAGAGTTCAAGACCGCTGAATTCCAGGACGGCGTCGAAGAACTCAAGGACCTGCAGCTGGGCATGATCCTCGAAGGCGTGGTGACCAACGTTACCAATTTCGGCGCGTTCGTCGACATCGGTGTCCATCAGGACGGTCTGGTGCATATCTCTGCGCTGTCCGAGAAGTTCATCAAGGACCCGCGCGAAGCCGTGAAGGCTGGTGATGTGGTGAAGGTTAAGGTCATGGAAGTGGACATTCCGCGCAAACGCGTCGGACTGTCGATGCGCATGAGCGACACCCCGGGCGAGAAAATCGACGGCGCTCGCGGCGCGCGTCCAGGTTCTGCGCCTCGCCAGCAAAGCAGCGCGCCACGGCGTGAAGCTGTTGCGGCCGCGCCCGCCAACAACGCCATGGCATCGCTGTTCGCCAACGCCAAACAGTTGAAGAAACGTTGATGGATATCCCGCAAGGCCTTACCGAGAGCGCCTATTTCAAAATGCTCGGTTGCGAGCTGAGGCGTCTTGATCAAGGCGTCGCTGAAGTGGCGTTGCCGCTGCAGGATCACCTGCGCAATCGAGGCAATGTGATGCACGGCGGGGCGATTTTCAGCCTCGTCGATATCGCCATGGGCCTGGCCTGTTCCAGCTCCCATGGTTTCGATCAGCGCAGCGTCACCATCGAATGCAAGATCAACTACGTGCGCGGCGTTTCAGAGGGCGAAATCCTCTGCATCGCCAAGGTCCTGCACGCCGGCCGGCGCACGCTGGTGGTCGAGGCCGAGGTCGTGCAAGGCGACAAACTGGTGGCCAAGGCTCAGGGCACTTTCGCTGTGGTCTGACGGCAGGCAAGCTGCCAGAGCGCTTTTGCGCCAACTCACGCTAGCTGCGCGCGACCGAATTGGGGTAATTTCGGCACCATTAACGTGGTGCCGTGTCCATTTGGGCAGTACAGCGAAGAGCCATGATGGCGAGCGGGCGTTACCGACCAGACCAGGCGACAACGCCAGTTCCCTTCTTCACCCCTTGTAGACCGTCGTATCCACCCCCATATCGGGGCGACCGATGCGTGAAGGATTCCACTTTGAGCGAACTTCTCAACCGCCGCCTGGCTTTGCTTGGCGAGCGCAACAACCTCTCTCTGCTGGAGCAGTGTCTGCACGGTATCGAACGCGAATGCCTGCGCGTGACCGGTCAGGCAGAGCTGGCCCGCACGCCGCACCCGCAAGCGCTGGGCGCCGCACTGACCAACAGCCTGATCACGACCGACTACTCCGAATCGCTCCTGGAGTTCATCACCCCGGCGTTGACAGACCCGTCCGAGACCCTTGCCAGCCTGGACCGGATTCACCGGTTTGCCTACAGCAAGCTGGGCGACGAGCTGCTCTGGAGCCCGTCCATGCCGTGCCCGCTGCCGAGCGAAGAAGACATTCCGATTGCCTATTACGGCACGTCCAACATCGGCAAGCTCAAATACGTGTACCGCAAAGGCCTGGCGCTGCGTTACGGCAAGACCATGCAGTGCATCGCTGGCATTCACTACAACTTCTCCCTGCCTGAAGGCGCCTGGGCGCTGCTCAAGCAGACCGAAAGCTTTTCGGGCAGCGACCGGGATTATCAGTCCCACGCGTACATCGCGCTGATCCGTAACTTCCGTCGCTACAGCTGGCTGCTGATGTACCTGTTCGGTGCGTCTCCGGCGCTGGACGCAGG
>JARDZH010000120.1 GCA_029240955.1 Pseudomonas sp.
CGAAGTGCGCATGACCAAGCTGGCCCACGAGCTGCTGGCCGACCTGCACAAGGAAACCGTGGACTGGGTGCCGAACTACGACGGCACCGAGATGATCCCCGGCGTCATGCCGACCCGTATCCCCAATCTGCTCGTCAACGGCTCCAGCGGTATCGCCGTGGGCATGGCGACCAACATTCCGCCGCACAACCTGGGCGAAGTCATCGACGGCTGTCTGGCCTTGATCGACAACCCCGAGTTGACGGTCGACGAACTCATGCAGTACATCCCCGGCCCTGATTTCCCGACTGCGGGCATCATCAACGGTCGCGCTGGCATCATCGAAGCGTACCGCACCGGCCGTGGCCGCATTTATATGCGCGCCCGTTCCACCGTCGAGGACATCGACAAGGTTGGCGGTCGTCAGCAGATCGTGATCACCGAGCTGCCTTACCAGCTGAACAAGGCTCGCCTGATCGAGAAGATTGCCGAGCTGGTCAAAGAGAAGAAGCTCGAAGGCATCACCGAGCTGCGCGACGAGTCCGACAAGGACGGCATGCGCGTCGTGATCGAACTGCGTCGCGGCGAAGTGCCTGAGGTCATTCTCAACAATCTTTACGCCCAGACCCAGCTGCAAAGCGTGTTCGGCATCAACATCGTTGCCCTGATCGACGGCCGTCCGCGGATCCTCAACCTTAAGGACCTGCTGGAAGCCTTCGTGCGCCATCGCCGCGAAGTCGTGACCCGTCGTACCGTCTTCGAACTGCGCAAGGCACGCGAGCGCGGCCATATCCTGGAAGGTCAGGCCGTTGCCCTGTCCAACATCGACCCGGTCATCGCCCTGATCAAGGCTTCGCCGACGCCGGCCGAAGCGAAGGAAGGTCTGGTCAGCACGCCGTGGGAATCGAGTGCCGTGGTGGAAATGGTCGAGCGCGCTGGCGCCGACTCGTGCCGCCCGGAAAACCTCGATCCGCAATACGGTCTGCGCGACGGCAAGTATTACCTGTCTCCGGAACAGGCTCAGGCCATTCTGGAACTGCGCCTGCACCGTCTGACCGGTCTGGAGCATGAAAAGCTGCTGGGCGAGTACCAGGAAATCCTCACCCAGATCGGCGAGCTGATCCGCATCCTCAACAGCGCCACGCGCCTGATGGAAGTGATCCGCGAAGAGCTGGAAGTGATCCGCGCCGAATACGGCGATGCACGTCGCACCGAGATTCTCGATGCACGCCTGGACCTGACCCTCGGCGACCTGATCACCGAAGAAGACCGCGTCGTGACCATTTCTCACGGCGGCTACGCCAAGACCCAGCCGCTGGCGGTGTATCAGGCTCAGCGTCGTGGCGGTAAAGGCAAGTCGGCTACCGGCATCAAGGATGAGGACTACATCGCTCACCTGCTGGTCGCCAACAGCCACACCACGTTGCTGATGTTCTCCAGCAAGGGCAAGGTGTACTGGCTCAAGACCTACGAGATTCCGGAAGCCTCCCGTGCCGCCCGCGGTCGTCCGCTGGTCAACCTGCTGCCGCTGAGTGATGGCGAGTACATCACCACCATGTTGCCGGTCGACCTCGAAGCCATGAAGCGCCAGGCCGAGGAAGAAGATGCAGATGTCATCGACGTCGAAGCTGAAGAAGTAAACAGCGACGAGAGCGAAGAAGACCGTCGTGCCCGTATCAAGGCCGCCGACAAGAAGAAGGCACCGTTCATCTTCATGTCCACCGCCAACGGTACGGTCAAGAAGACCCCGCTGGCTGCATTCAGCCGTCAGCGCAGCGTGGGCCTGATCGCCCTGGAGCTGGACGAAGGCGACATCCTGATCTCCGCGGCCATCACCGACGGCGAACAGGAAATCATGTTGTTCTCCGACGGCGGCAAGGTGACTCGCTTCAAGGAATCCGACGTTCGCGCCATGGGCCGTACCGCCCGCGGTGTACGCGGCATGCGTCTGCCGGAAGGCCAGAAGCTGATTTCGATGCTGATTCCGGAAGAGGGCAGCCAGATCCTCACGGCTTCCGAGCGCGGCTATGGCAAGCGTACCGCCATCTCCGAGTTCCCTGAGTACAAGCGTGGCGGTCAGGGCGTGATCGCCATGGTCAGCAACGAGCGTAACGGTCGTCTGGTAGGCGCCGTGCAGGTACTCGACGGCGAGGAAATCATGCTGATCTCCGATCAGGGCACGCTGGTTCGTACTCGTGTCGACGAAGTATCCAGCCTCGGCCGTAACACTCAGGGCGTCACCCTGATCAAGCTGGCCGCCGACGAGAAACTGGTCGGGCTGGAACGCGTTCAGGAGCCGTCCGAAGTCGAGGGTGAAGAGCTCGAAGGCGAGGAAGTCGATGGCGAAGAAGCGGTCGATGGTGCCGTAGTCGCTGACGAGGCTGGCGATGAGCTCCAGGCCGACGCATCGGCCGAGGACGAGTCCGAAGACTGAGCGGTAAGCTAAACACCGTAAGGGCTGGCTCGTCTGGAATGCATCCGTGCATTTTTGGTGAGTACAGCCCTTGCGACATTCGGCCCGATCCACTGCCGAATACCGATTACAGAGGCCATCCGGACGGCTCCGTTCGCCCGGATGACCCGCCTCGATGAAAGCAGCGCGAACAGACCCGACGCATTTGAAGAGAGTGGATATGAGCAAGCGAGCCTTTAACTTCTGCGCAGGTCCTGCTGCGCTTCCTGAAGCTGTTCTTCTGCGTGCCCAGGCAGAATTGCTGGACTGGCACGGCAAAGGCCTGTCGGTCATGGAAATGAGTCATCGCAGTGATGAGTTCGTTTCTATCGCAACCAAAGCCGAGCAGGATTTTCGCGACCTGCTCTCCATCCCTTCGAACTACAAGGTGCTGTTCCTGCAAGGCGGCGCCAGCCAGCAGTTCGCCCAGATTCCGCTGAACCTGCTGCCCGAAAACGGCAAGGCCGATTACATCGATACCGGCATCTGGTCGCACAAGGCAATCGAAGAGGCGTCCCGCTATGGCACGGTGAACGTCGCCGCCAGCGCCAAGCCGTACGATTACTTCGCCATTCCCGGTCAGAACGAATGGCAGCTCAGCCAGGACGCGGCCTACGTTCACTACGCGCCGAACGAAACCATCGGCGGTCTGGAATTCAACTGGATTCCCGAAACCGGCGACGTTCCGCTGGTGGCCGACATGTCATCGGACATTCTGTCGCGCCCGGTCGATATTTCCCGCTTCGGCATGATCTACGCCGGCGCACAGAAGAACATCGGCCCCAGCGGCGTGGTGGTAGTGATCATTCGCGAGGATCTGTTGGGCCGCGCGCGTTCGATATGCCCGACCATGCTCAACTACAAGGTCGCGGCCGACAACGGCTCGATGTACAACACCCCGCCGACCCTGGCCTGGTACCTCTCGGGTCTGGTGTTCGAATGGCTCAAGGAGCAGGGCGGCGTAGAAGCCATCGGCAAGCGCAATGAGATCAAGCAGCGCACGCTGTACGACTACATCGACTCCAGCGCCCTCTACAGCAACCCGATCAACAAGTCGGACCGCTCGTGGATGAACGTGCCGTTCCGTCTGGCAGACGACCGTCTGGACAAGCCGTTCCTGGCCGGTGCCGACGCCAACGGTTTGCTCAACCTCAAAGGGCACCGCTCGGTCGGCGGCATGCGCGCTTCCATCTACAATGCTGTCGGCCTTGACGCGGTCAACGCGCTGGTCGCCTACATGAAAGACTTCGAGAAGGAACATGGCTGATGTCTGAACAGGAACTCAAGGCGCTACGCGTCCGTATCGACAGCCTGGACGAAAAGGTTCTGGAGCTGATCAGCGAGCGTGCCCGCTGTGCACAGGAAGTGGCGCGCGTGAAAATGGCGTCACTGGCCGAAGGCGAAGTGCCTGTGTTCTATCGCCCCGAGCGTGAAGCTCAGGTTCTCAAGCGCGTCATGGAGCGCAATCGCGGTCCGTTGAGCAACGAGGAAATGGCGCGTCTGTTCCGGGAAATCATGTCGTCCTGTCTGGCGCTGGAACAGCCGCTGAAAGTGGCCTATCTCGGCCCGGAAGGCACGTTCACCCAGGCCGCAGCCATGAAGCACTTCGGCCATGCGGTGATCAGCCTGCCGATGGCGGCCATCGACGAAGTGTTCCGCGAAGTGGTCGCCGGCGCGGTGAACTTCGGCGTGGTGCCAGTGGAGAACTCCACCGAAGGCGCGGTCAACCACACGCTGGACAGCTTTCTTGAGCACGACATGGTCATCTGTGGCGAAGTCGAGCTGCGTATTCACCATCATCTGCTGGTGGGCGAGAATACCAAGACGCAAAGCATCAGTCGCATCTATTCCCACGCTCAATCGCTGGCCCAGTGCCGGAAATGGCTGGACGCTCACTACCCGAACGTCGAGCGCGTGGCGGTGGCCAGCAATGCCGAGGCGGCAAAGCGGGTCAAGGGTGAGTGGAACTCCGCCGCCATTGCCGGCGACATGGCGGCGGGGCTGTACGGCCTGACGCGTCTCGCCGAGAAGATTGAGGATCGTCCGGACAACTCCACCCGGTTCCTGATCATCGGTAACCAGGAAGTACCTCCGACCGGCGACGACAAGACGTCGATCATCGTATCGATGAGCAACAAGCCGGGCGCTCTGCACGAGTTGCTGGTGCCGTTCCACGAGAACGGCCTGGACCTCACCCGCATCGAGACTCGCCCGTCGCGCAGTGGCAAATGGACCTACGTATTCTTCATCGATTTCGTCGGGCATCACCAGGATCCGTTGGTCAAGGCGGTGCTGGAACAGATCAGCCACGAAGCCGTTGCGCTCAAGGTGCTGGGTTCCTACCCGAAAGCGGTTCTTTGAAGAGGCGACACATGAGCAGCGATTTCCTCGCCCTGGCCCTGCCGGGCGTGCAGAAACTCTCGCCCTACGTTCCAGGCAAGCCTGTGGACGAACTGGCGCGGGAATTCGGTCTGGACCCGGCCAGCATCGTCAAGCTGGCCAGCAACGAGAACCCGCTTGGCGCCAGCCCCAAGGCGCTGGCGGCCATTCGCGACGAGCTGGCCGAGTTGACTCGCTACCCGGACGGCAATGGGTTTGCGCTCAAACAGCGTCTGGCTGAACGATGCGGCGTCAAGGCTGAACAGGTCACGCTGGGCAACGGTTCCAACGATATTCTGGAACTGGTGGCACGCGCCTGGCTGTCGCCCGGCTCGAACGCCGTCTTCAGCGAGTACGCGTTTGCGATCTATCCCATCGTGACTCAAGCGGTCGGCGCCGAGAGTCGCGTCGTGCCTGAGCGGGACTGGGGGCATGATCTGTCCGCAATGCTGCAGGCCATCGACGAACAGACCCGCGTGGTGTTCATCGCCAACCCGAACAACCCGACCGGCACCTGGTTCGGTCCGCAGGCTCTGGCCGAGTTTCTGGCTGCCGTGCCTGAGCACGTGCTGGTAGTGCTGGACGAGGCGTACATCGAGTACGCCAAAGGCGATGAACTGCCAGACGGCCTGAGCTATCTGGCCGATTATCCGAACTTGCTGGTGTCACGCACCTTCTCCAAGGCCTACGGTCTGGCTTCGCTGCGCGTGGGCTATGGCCTGTCATCGCCTGCGGTGGCCGATGTGCTGAACCGGGTGCGTCAGCCGTTCAACGTCAACAGCTTCGCGCTGGCAGCCGCTTGCGCTGCACTGGACGACGTCGAGTATGTCGAACAAAGCCGCCGGCTCAACGAGGCGGGCATGCAGCAACTGGAAGACGGTCTGCGTGACCTGGGCCTCGCCTGGATTCCGTCTCGCGCCAACTTCATTGCAGTCGATCTGGGTCGCAATGCCGCTCCGGTCTATGAAGGGCTGTTGCGCGAAGGCGTCATCGTGCGTCCGGTCGGTGGTTACGGCATGCCGAACCATTTGCGGGTCAGTATTGGCCAGGCCCCCGAGAACGTCCGCTTTCTCGAAGCGCTGACCCGGGTTCTTGCCCGTGGTTGATGTCGTGCCGGTGCAATCGGCACAGCCCATTATCGGGCGCCTCGTGGTGGTCGGCCTCGGCCTGATCGGCGGTTCGTTCGCCAAAGGCATCCGCCAGAGCGGTCTGTGCCACGAGGTGGTCGGTGTCGATCTGGACGCCCGGTCGCGGCAACTGGCCGTCGAACTTGGCGTTGTGGATCGATCCGAAGCGGATCTCGCTGTTGCTTGTCAGGGTGCCGACGTCATTCAGCTGGCCGTGCCGATCCTCGCGATGGAACGCATGCTGGCCATGCTCGCCACGCTGGATCTGGGCGATGCGGTGCTCACCGATGTCGGCAGCGCAAAAGGCAATGTGGTTCGCGCCGCCTGCGAGTCCTTTGGCCATATGCCGCGCCGTTTCGTGCCGGGGCATCCGATTGCGGGTTCGGAACAAAGCGGCGTGGAGGCTGCGAACGCCGAGCTGTTTCGTCGCCATAAAGTCATTCTGACGCCTGTTGAAGACACCGATCCGGCGGCGCTGGCGCTGGTCCATCGCTTGTGGG
>JARDZH010000121.1 GCA_029240955.1 Pseudomonas sp.
TGGACGTCACCTGAGCCGTACCAGCTCGCACCGCAAGGCCATGTTCCAGAACATGGCGGTGTCGCTGTTCGAGCACGAGCTGATCAAGACTACCCTGCCGAAAGCCAAGGAACTGCGCCGCGTTGCCGAGCCGCTGATCACCCTGGCCAAGGAAGACAGCGTAGCTAACCGCCGTTTGGCTTTCGACCGTACTCGTTCGAAAGAAATCGTCGGCAAGCTGTTCAACGATCTGGGCAAGCGCTACGCCACCCGTCAGGGCGGTTACCTGCGTATCCTCAAGTGCGGTTTCCGCGCTGGCGACAACGCGCCTATGGCGTACGTCGAGCTGGTTGATCGTCCTGTCGGTGGTTCTGTAGAAGCCGCTGAATAAGACGTCAGTCTGAAACAAGAAACCGGGCCTTGCGCCCGGTTTTTTGTTTTCTGGAATTGGCAAATACTATCGCTTCTCAAGGTTTAATGAATTTGAGCCTGTAACAGTAACGGACGATACTTCCGCTCAAGCCGGTCAACCCGGCAGTACAGCCTTAGGAAGAGATCGCATGAGCCTGAATAAAACCCTTACGACTGCCAGCGGCGCGCCGGTAGCTGACAACCAGAACTCTCGTTCGGCAGGCCCTCGCGGTCCTTTGTTGCTCGACGATTTCCACTTGATCGAGAAGCTCGCTCACTTCAACCGTGAAAACATTCCAGAGCGTCGCGTCCATGCGAAGGGCTCGGGTGCCCACGGTACGTTCACTGTCACCAAAGACATCACTCGGTATTCCAGCGCCAAGCTGTTCGATACCGTTGGCAAGCAGACACCCATCTTCCTACGCTTTTCTACCGTAGGCGGTGAGCGTGGCTCGGCGGATACCGAGCGCGACCCGCGCGGCTTCGCCATCAAGTTCTACACCGAAGAAGGTAACTGGGACATCGTTGGCAACAACACGCCAGTGTTCTTCATTCGTGATCCGCTGAAGTTTCCGGATTTTATTCACACTCAAAAGCGTTTACCGCAGAGCAACCTGAAAAGTGCACAGATGATGTGGGACTTCTGGTCGCATTCGCCTGAAGCGTTGCACCAGGTCACCATCCTGTTCTCGGATCGCGGGATTCCGGATGGGTATCGCCACATGCACGGCTTCGGTAGCCACACCTACAGCCTGATCAGCTCGAATGGTCAGCGTCACTGGGTCAAGTGGCACTACAAGACCAAGCAAGGCATCAAGAATCTCGCGCCAGCGGAGGCCGCCCGTATCGCGGGTACAGACCCGGACTATGCCCAGCGTGACCTGTTCGAGGCGATCGAGCGCGGTGACTTCCCAAAATGGCAAGTCTGCATCCAGTTGATGACAGAGGCCCAGGCTGCGAATCATCATGAAAATCCGTTCGACGTCACCAAGACCTGGTCGCAGAAAGAATTTCCGTTGATCGAGGTAGGGGAACTCGAGCTCAACCGTAATCCGCTGAACTACTTTGCTGAGGTTGAACAGGCTGCGTTCGGTCCGAGCAATATGGTCCCGGGCGTGGGTCTTTCGCCTGACCGTATGCTTCAAGGTCGTGTGTTTGCGTACGCCGATGCCCATCGCTACCGCGTAGGCACCAACCATCAGCAACTGCCGATCAACTCGCCTCGCAATCCGGTCTACAGCTACCAGCGTGACGGTTCCATGGCATTCGGCAGTAACGGCGGTGCGGCTCCGAACTACGAGCCGAACAGCTACGGCGATGCGCCTAAGCAGGACCCTCGTTACGCCGAGCCGATGCTCGCAATTGGCGGTGCTGCTGGCCGCCACGATCATCGCGAAGACACCGACTATTACAGTCAGGCCGGCAAGTTGTTCAACTTGATGAGTGCTGATCAGAAGGCGCTCTTGATCAGCAACATCGCGGGGGCCATGGCAGGTGTATCTGCGGATGTCGTCCAGCGTCAGCTGCAGCACTTTTACAAAGCGGATGCAGCGTACGGTGAAGGTATTGCTCAAGCATTGGGCGTAACCCTGGGCTGAGTCTAAGTGAGAAACAGAACCGCCCTCAATAGGGCGGTTTTTCGCATCTGGATGGCTGAAAATCGATGCTGTTTGTCCGTTTATTGCGTTTTTACCCGTGACCGGAAGCGGAGCTTGGTTCAAACTGTCGGCTTTCAAGCAGGGAGATCTGGTGCGATGCAAGGCCACCCAGACGTAATTGACTATCTCAACACATTGCTCACTGGCGAACTGGCTGCGCGTGACCAATATTTTATCCATTCCCGCATGTATGAAGACTGGGGCTTTGCCAAGCTCTACGAGCGCATCAATCATGAAATGGAAGAAGAAGCGCAACACGCCGACGCGCTGATGCGCCGGATCCTGATGCTCGAAGGCACGCCGCGTATGCGTCCGGATGATCTGGACGTCGGAACGACTGTGCCGGAGATGCTCGCCAGCGACCTGCGTCTTGAATACAAGGTACGTGCGGCACTGTGCAAAGGCATCGAGTTGTGCGAACTGCACAATGACTACATCAGCCGGGACATCTTGCGCCTGCAACTGGCCGATACCGAAGAAGACCACACTTACTGGCTGGAACAGCAACTGGGTCTGATCAAGTCGATTGGTTTGCCGAATTACCTGCAGTCTCAGTACTGACGGTATAGCGCTACAACAAAAAGCCCCCGCACTCACGTGACGGGGGCTTTTTGTTACATCTTTTCAGGCGGTCCTCAGACCGCCCGACAGTTACGCTCTGTCTCTCTCCAACAGCGGCTTGAGGTAGTGTCCGGTGTAGGACTGCTTCATCTCGGCCACCTGTTCAGGCGTGCCCGTAGCGATGATCTGCCCACCTCGCGACCCACCTTCGGGACCGAGGTCCACCAGCCAGTCTGCAGTCTTGATCACATCCAGGTTGTGCTCGATGACCACCACGGTATTGCCGTGATCCCGCAGGCGATGCAAGACATCCAGCAACTGCTGAATGTCCGAGAAGTGCAGGCCTGTGGTTGGCTCATCAAGGATGTACAGCGTTTTGCCGGTATCGCGCTTGGAAAGCTCGCGGGACAGCTTGACCCGCTGCGCTTCGCCGCCGGACAAGGTAGTCGCGGATTGGCCCAGCTTGATGTACGAGAGCCCGACATCCATCAGGGTCTGAAGCTTGCGCGCCAGCGCCGGCACCGCGTCGAAGAACTCACGCGCTTCCTCGATGGTCATCTCCAGCGTTTCATGGATGTTCTTGCCCTTGTACTTGATCTCAAGGGTTTCACGGTTATACCGCTTGCTCTTGCATACATCACACGGGACGTAAATGTCCGGCAGGAAGTGCATCTCGACTTTGATAAGGCCATCGCCCTGACAGGCTTCGCAGCGACCACCTTTGACGTTAAACGAGAACCTGCCCGGGCCATACCCGCGCGAACGCGATTCCGGAACCCCGGCGAAGAGTTCGCGAATAGGCGTGAACAGCCCGGTATAAGTTGCCGGGTTGGAGCGGGGCGTACGGCCGATCGGGCTTTGATCGATGTCCACCACTTTGTCCAGATGCTCCAGACCCTTGATGCTGTCGTAGGCGGAGGCCTCAAGCGTCGTAGCGCCATTCAGAGCCGTCGCGCTGAGCGGGAACAGCGTATTGTTGATCAGCGTTGATTTGCCCGAGCCTGAAACGCCCGTTACGCAGGTCAGCAGCCCGATCGGAATCTCCAGATTCACGTCACGCAGGTTGTTGCCGCGTGCGCCTTTGAGGCTCAGTGACAGCTTTTTGTTGCGAGGGGTGCGCTTGGCGGGGACTTCGATCTTCACGCGCCCGGACAGGTACTTGCCGGTCACTGAATCGGGATGCGCCATGACTTCGTCCGGCGTGCCTTCAGCCACGATATGGCCACCGTGCACTCCCGCGCCCGGACCGATGTCCACGACGTAATCTGCAAGCCGAATCGCGTCCTCATCGTGCTCAACCACGATCACCGTGTTGCCGATGTCACGCAGATGTTTGAGGGTGCCCAGCAACCGATCGTTATCGCGCTGGTGCAGGCCGATGGAGGGCTCATCGAGGATGTACATGACGCCCACGAGGCCAGCACCAATCTGGCTCGCCAAACGAATACGCTGCGCTTCGCCGCCGGACAGCGTGTCCGCACTGCGGTCCAGCGTCAGGTAATCGAGCCCCACGTTGACGAGAAACTGCAGGCGCTCACGGATTTCCTTGAGAATCTTGTCAGCGATCTCGCCGCGGCGTCCCGTGAGTTTGAGCACGCCGAAGTAGTCAGTGGCGTCACCGATCGGCAAGCTGGTTACCGCAGGCAAGGTCTTTTCACCAACCCAGACATGCCGCGCTTCACGACGCAGGCGAGTGCCGCGGCAGTCCGGGCAGGGCTGAGTTCCGAGGAACTTCGCGAGCTCTTCGCGAACGGTCGCAGACTCAGTCTCGCGGTAACGGCGTTCCAGATTCGGCACGATGCCTTCGAACGCGTGCGCACGCTTGACGATGTCGCCCCGGTCATTGAGATAGCGGAAATCCACCTTCTGCGTGCCGCTGCCGTTGAGCAGGACTTTTTGCAGGTCGGCCGGCAGCTCCTTGAAAGGGACCTCCAGGCTGAAACCGTAATGCTTGGCCAGCGATCCGAGCATCTGGAAGTAATAGACATTACGTCTGTCCCAACCGCGTATCGCGCCTTCTGCCAGCGTCAGTTCCGCGTTGACCAGACGTTTGATGTCAAAGAACTGCTTGACCCCCAGACCGTCGCAGGTCGGGCAGGCGCCAGCCGGGTTGTTGAAGGAGAACAGCTTGGGCTCAAGCTCGCTGATCGCGTGGCCGCAGATCGGGCAAGCGAAGCGCGCCGAGAAGATGGTTTCTTCACCGGGCTCGTCGTCCATCGGTGCAACCAGAGCGATACCGTCCGCCAGCTTCAGGGCAGTTTCGAAAGATTCCGCCAGGCGCTGCTGCAGGTCCGAGCGGACCTTGAAGCGGTCCACCACCACGTCGATGGAATGCTTCTTCTGCTTGTCGAGCTTCGGCGTCTCATCCAGTTCGCACAGCTTGCCGTTGACACGAGCCCGCACGAAACCCTGAGCACGCAGCTCTTCGAATACCGAGAGGTGCTCGCCCTTGCGCTCGCGAATCACGGGTGCGAGCAACATCAGCTTGCTGCCCTCGGGCTGAGCCAGGACCAGGTCGACCATCTGACTGACGGTCTGTGCTTCGAGCGGCGTGTCGTGATCCGGGCAGCGTGGCTGGCCGACCCGCGCATACAACAGACGCAGGTAGTCGTAGATCTCGGTAATGGTGCCCACGGTCGATCGCGGGTTGTGAGAGGTAGACTTCTGTTCGATGGAGATTGCCGGCGACAAACCTTCGATGGTATCGACATCCGGTTTTTCCATCATCGACAGGAACTGTCGAGCGTACGCCGACAGCGACTCGACATAGCGCCGCTGTCCTTCGGCATAGAGCGTGTCAAAAGCCAGAGAGGATTTGCCGGAGCCGGACAAGCCAGTGATGACGATCAGCTTGTCGCGTGGCAGGGTCAGGTCGATGTTTTTCAGGTTGTGGGTTCGGGCCCCACGAATCAGGATCTTGTCCAAAATGGCCTCGCACGGCGGGCGTCGAAAACGTAAGAGTATAAAGCGAAACACTGGATGGATACACACTATCCAGTCTACATTGCGCCTTCAGATGAAGACTCTGTCATCTGCACGCGTCAAAGCGTCGCGATATACCCTGTCAATCGATGGGACTGGTAGAATCGCCGCCGGTTCACACGAGGTTTCTTCATGCACGATCCCCTCAGCGAACGCATGAGTAGCGGCGAGACGCGCGCGGCAGGCGGTCTGGCGCTGGTGTTCGCTTTCCGCATGCTCGGCATGTTCATGGTTTTGCCGGTCCTGGCCACCTACGGTATGGATCTGGCGGGCGCCAGCCCTGCCTTGATCGGCCTTGCCATTGGCGCTTACGGGCTGACTCAGGCCGTACTGCAGATCCCGTTCGGGATCATCTCTGATCGCATTGGCCGACGCCCGGTCATTTATCTCGGCCTGATCGTTTTTGCGATCGGCAGCGTCGTGGCAGCCAACGCCGATTCGATCTGGGGCATCATCGCCGGGCGAATTCTTCAGGGCGCTGGCGCGATCTCGGCTGCGGTCATGGCGTTGTTGTCGGATCTGACCCGCGAACAGCATCGCACCAAGGCCATGGCCATGATCGGTATGACCATCGGTCTGTCGTTCGCCGTTGCCATGGTGGTCGGTCCGCTGATCACCGGCTCGTTCGGCCTGTCTGGTCTGTTCCTCGCGACTGGTGGCATGGCGCTGCTTGGCATTCTGATCGTCGCCTTTGTCGTTCCCAAGGCGAACGGCCCGCTGCTGCACCGCGAGTCTGGCGTTGCAAAGCAGGCGCTGGGCGCGACCTTGCGTCATCCGGACCTGCTGCGTCTGGACCTGGGTATCTTCGTGCTGCACGCGATGCTCATGTCCAGCTTCGT
>JARDZH010000122.1 GCA_029240955.1 Pseudomonas sp.
TGCAGCGCAGGTGGCAGCAGGCTGTCGGCGTGGTTCTGGTAGCAGACCGGACGCAGGAAGCGATCGATCGCCAGCGTGCCGACCGAAGTGCCGCGCGCATCGGAGGTCGCAGGGTATGGACCACCGTGAACCATTGCTTCGCAGACTTCCACACCGGTCGGGTAGCCGTTGACCAGGATGCGGCCCACTTTGTCTTCCAGCAGCGGCAGTAGCCAGCTGTAGGCGGACAGGTCGGAAGGCTCGCCGATCAGGGTGGCGGTCAGTTGGCCACGCAGCGCCAACAGTGCATTTTTCAGTTCGGCGTCGTCAGCCACTTCGATGACCAGCGTGGTCGGGCCGAAGACTTCTTCCTGCAGCAATGGGTCGCCGTTGAGCAGCAGGCTGACGTCAGCTTTGAACAGCTGGGCCTGAGCCTGTTTGCCTTCCTGCGGCTTGCCGGCCAGATGGGTCACGCCCGAATGCGACAGCAGGTGCTCGACGCCCTTGCTGTAGCTGCGCAGACCGCCCGCGTTGAGCATGGTCTGTGGCGCCTGGCCGCCCATTTGTTCGGTCAGCTGTTCCAGGAATGCCGAGAACGCAGGGGAGCGCAGGCCGATCACCACACCTGGGTTGGTGCAGAACTGGCCAGCGCCCATCACGACCGAAGCAGCCAGATCCTTGGCGACTGTCTCGCCGCGAGCGCTCAGCGCTTCAGGCAGCAGAACGACCGGGTTGATGCTGGACATCTCGGCGAAGACCGGAATCGGCTGCGGACGCTCGGCGGCCATTTTGCACAGGGCGTTGCCGCCGTTCAGCGAGCCGGTGAAACCAACGGCCTGAATGGCAGGGTGCTTGACCAGGCCTTCGCCCACGCCGTTGCCGAAGATCATGTTGAACACGCCTTTAGGCATGCCGGTGCGCTCGGCAGCGCGGATGATCGCGCTGGCGACCAGATCGGCCGTCGCCATGTGGCCGCTGTGTGCTTTGAACACAACCGGGCAGCCGGCAGCCAGCGCCGCTGCAGTGTCACCACCGGCAGTGGAGAAGGCGAGCGGGAAGTTGCTGGCGCCGAATACGGCAACCGGGCCGACGCCGATGCGGTACTGACGCAGGTCTACGCGTGGCAGTGGCTTGCGATCCGGCAGTGCCAGGTCGATACGGGCACCGAGGAAGTCACCGCGACGCAGGACTTTTGCGAACAGACGCATCTGGCCGCTGGTGCGACCGCGCTCACCCTGGATACGCGCTTGAGGCAGAGCGGTTTCCTGGCAGACGATGGCGACGAAGTCGTCGCCCAACTGATCCAGTTCATCTGCGATGGCGTCAAGGAACTCAGCGCGGCGGGCAGGGCTCAGCTGGCGGTATTCGAGGAATGCGTTCTTGGCAGCAACGGCCGCGGCGTCGATTTCGCCGTCAGTGGCCTGATGGAAACCGTACGGCAGTTCTTCGCCGGTGGTGGCGTCCAGGCTCTTTTGCAGGGTCTGGCCCAGAGCGCTGCGGCCGCCAGCGATGAAGTTTTGGCCGAGAATGTTAGGCATCGGTATCTCCTGTTGTTTTGAGGTTGGAGGCGGGTCCGGCCGGGCCTGGACCTGCTTCCTTATGGGTTGCCGAGTCGCTTTACGGTGAACGGTTGGAAGTCGGATCAGCGGGGCTGAGTCGAGATTGATCGTCAGCAGTCATCGTACAACTTGCCTTGGGCGTGTTGCAACTGCTGGCGGAAGCCGGTGAAGACTAGGCGATGACAGGGCATCCGACTACCCATACGCGATATAGATGACAGAAACGGCATGGCCGCTTCCCGGCATTGCGGTCCCTGACCGGAGCCGGTACGGTACGCCGCTGTGATCAAGGAGCCAGATATGAGTCAGCAAGACCCCAAGGAACAGGACCCGGCGCGCCCCAGGCAGCGGCGTGCACCCAAAGGTGAGAAGCGTCGCGAAGAACTGCTCGATGCCGCGTTGCAGGTGTTCTCGCTGGAGGGATACACCGGCGCATCGGTTGCCAAAGTAGCGGCCATCGTCGGCATATCGGTTGCTGGCCTGCTGCATCACTTCCCCAGCAAGATTTCGCTGCTGATGGCCGTGCTGGAGCGGCGAGACGAGGTCAATCGCAAGCTGGCCGAAGAAGTGCGTCGTGAAAACTCCCTCACCGGTCTACTCGAAAGCCTGCGCGCGATCAATCGGTCAAACGCCACGGCGCCAGGCGTGGTGCGAGCCTTCACTATCCTCAACGCCGAAAGTCTTCTGGAAACCCAGCCTGCATGGAACTGGTATCAGGAGCGCTACGCGGCCATCCGCGCGGGCATGACGGAGCAATTCAAAGGGTTGGTGGAGCGGGGCGAGGTGCGGGACGATGTAGACTTGCCGAAGCTGGTTCAACAGATTCTGGCGATGATGGACGGGCTGCAGATCCAGTGGCTGCGCTTTCCCGATGAAGTCGATCTTGTGGAAACCTTCGACGCTTACATTGCGCAGGTCGAGGCGTCTATAAGGGCTCTTGACTCAAATAAGGCTCGTCCCTGAGCCCCTATCCGTCCGTGGTTCAATCAGCTGTCAGTGGCGACCGATTTACTGATCGACAGTCTGGTCCAGCAGGCCGCCGGTCTTGACCGGTGGCTTCTCGACCTTGACCTGATTGAGCGCCGACCGTGGCAGCGGGTTGCTGGTGGTGGTCGACAGTTCCTGACGGTACGGGTTGACCAGCTTGGCGTTCAGGCGAATGTCCTGCGACGAAGCACCCAGCGAGATGTTGAAGGTGTCGGCGTCGACCACCCAGTTCTTGCTCTGCTCGTCGTAGTAGGCCAGCGAGCGATCGTTGAGCTCGATGGTCATGCGACGGGTTTCACCTGGCTCAAGGAACACTTTCTTGTAGCCTTTGAGTTCCTTGATGGCGCGGTCGACTTTCGGGTTCTGCTGACCGACGTACAGCTGTGCGACTTCCGAACCGCCGACCTTGCCGGTGTTGGTCAGGTCGAACGACACCTTGATCGGCGTGTTGCCTACCGCGACACCCGGCGTAACGCTGATGTTGCTGTAGCCGAAGGTGGTGTACGACAGGCCGTAACCGAACGGATACAGCGGCTTGATGCCCTTCTTCTCGTAACCGCGATAACCGACGAACAGGTCATCCTTGTAGTCCATTTCGGTCAGCGAGTTGTCGTTGGCGAATTTCGGGAAGCTCGCGTAGACAGGGTTGTCTTCGATGTTGCGTTCGATACTGATCGGCAGCTTGCCGGACGGGTTGACCTTGCCGAACAGAATCTCGGCCAGCGCCTGGCCGCCGTTCTGGCCTGGGTAGAACGCGTGCAGCGCCACCGGAACGTCGTCGACCCAGTCGCTCATCTTCAGACCGGTACCGCCGAACATGGTCACGACCGTGTTGGGGTTGACCTTGGCGACACTGCGGATCAGCTGGTTCTGGAACTCAGGCAGATCGAAGCTGTGGTCGAAACCTTCGCCTTCGTACTCGTTGCTGTTACCGACAGCCACGACCACTGCGTCATAGGCCGACAGATCCTGCGGAGCATTCAGCGCCGCCCAGCTCATCTGTACGCCCACCAGGCCGCCCATGGTCGACAGGTAGCCTGCACGACGCGAGTACTCAAGCTTCACGTCGTAGGACTTGCCGGCTTCCAGATCGATCTTGGCAAATTCCGGGATGGTCGGCGGAATGCTGTTGCCCGGAATCGGATTGCCGTCGCCGTTGTCGATGATCTTCTTGCCATTGACCCACAGGCGGATCGCGCCGTCCGCACGCACCTTGAACACCTGCTCGCCGCTCTGCGTCGGGGTGATCTTGCCGCTGTAGCGGATCGAGGTGGAGGAGGTGTCGCCGTTCAGCGAACCTGCCGTCGAACCTTGCGACGCATAGGCGTCGGACGGTTGCGTGTTGCTCTCGAACGGCAGGTCGGTGTCGTTGGCCCAGTCCAGATCGATGTGTTTTTCGGTGCGGGTGACAGCCGGGTCACCGGACCAGTTGGCGTTGCTGAAGTACTCGGCTTTCAGGCCCTGAACTTCGTCGCCCTGGGTGTTGGTGCTGGTCCACGGCGTGGTGGTCGGGTCAAGCGACAGGCCGTCGATGAACTCGACCTTGGCGTTCGGCGCCATCTGCTGCAGGCCGCTCAGCTCGCTGATGTAGTGGCTGGCCATGACGTTGGCGCTGCCGAAACCGGTGGGCGGTGCGTACTTGGCGAGGTTGCCGACGACAGCGATTTTCTTGACCTTCTGCTTGTCCAGCGGCAGCAGATTGTCCTGGTTCTTGAGCAGCACGATACCTTCACGCGCGGCATTCAGAGCGACCTCGTTGCTGGTCGAGCTGTTCATGTTGCGGGTGTTGTGCTCGGTCAGCTCGCGCTTGGTGTCGAAACCGTACAGGTAGATCAGCTTGAGAATGCGGCGGACCTTGTCGTCAATGGTCGCTGCGCTGAGCTCGCCGCTGTCCAGATGCGGTCGGAGCACCGAACTGTTCATCTGGTAGCCCATCATGTCCAGGTCGGTACCGGCCTGCGCTGCGTTCAAGCCATGAACCACAGCGTTATAGTCGCTCTGCACCATGCCCTTGTAGCCCCATTCCTTGCGCAGGATCTGGGTCAGCAGGTGCTTGTTTTCACAGGCGAACTCGCCGTTGATCTGCTGGAATGCGCACATGACCATGGCCACGTTGCTGTTCTTCGAAGCCGATTCGAAGGCCGGCAGCGACATCTCGCGCAGTACGCGTTCGCTCATGATCTGGTTGAGCTTGAAACGGCTGCTTTCCTGATCGTTGGCTGCGTAGTGCTTGGCGTTGGCCCACACGCCGCGCGCCTGGATGCCATTGATGACGCCCGGAGCGAGGCTTGCACCCAGGAACGGGTCTTCACCGGAAAGGTATTCGAACGCCCGGCCGCCGTACGGCATGCGGTACAGCGCAACACCTGGCCCGGTGATGAAGTGGTAGCCGCCGCTGACAGTGTCATAACCCAGCGCGCGGCCCAGGTCGATGGCGCGGCGCGGGTTCCAGGTGGCCGCCAGGTTCGGTCCGGACGGGTAGACCACGCCCTGAGCGTTTCCTTCGCTGGTGTAACGCACACCGACGCCGCCGTCCGCGCCGTGGATCTGCGGGATGCCGTAGTTGGAAAGAGGCTTGACGTCCCAGCCGCCGGTGCCGCCGATGTACGCCAGCTTCTCTTCCTGCGTCATTTTGTCCAGGATCTTCTGCGCAGCCTTCTCGGCACGCGCTTCACGCGCTTCGAGCTGCGACGCGTCAGCGGCGTGCACCTGCGAAACCGCCAACGCCAGCAGAGCCAAAGCTGACTTGGCTCCGATCATCTTTCGTTTGTTCATCTGACACTCCAACCAGTTTTCAAGTAATGAATCGCCCATGAAGTCGCGTTCAACGCGAATGCTCCATGACTTTTCTTCAGGCAATAGTTGCCCATCATCGCGTTGGCCGGGTTTTAAAATCGGCGCGAGTGTTGGTGATTTATAAAGTTTCAATCTTGTAATAGTGATGTTTTACATAGTTCAAAGTGCCATTACTCAGCGGGGCCGTAGTGGCACTTTGAATCTCAAAAACGTTACAATTAAGTCTAAAACTGCTCACAAATGTCAAACAAAAGTGTTTTTTTGGTGAAAAACGCGTTTTGTCCCCGTGCGGCCGGAACTATCTTTAAACCTACTGGTCGATGGGTTTAGCGTTTTTACCGTGCAGGATCTGGTATTCAGGTCTGGTACTTTAGTTGCCGCATCTAGTTGCACTGCCCTTAGGCTGTCCAGTGGGCGGCTTATTGTCCGCTAGTGTCTGTTCGTTTTTTTTCTACCACGGAGTACAGGATATGAAATTGCCTCTTATTGGCGCAGGTCTGGTATTGAGTCTGGCGCTCGGTAATGTTGCGTTGGCGGCCGAGTCGGCCGAGGTCGACAAAGCTTCCGGCACGACCGATTCCACGGTCATGACCCAGACCACGGACGCTAAAGCCGAGCGCGCGCAGAAGCAGACGCAAACCACCAAAGGCGGTCGTCCACAGAACGGAACGGCGCAAACGCAGTCAGACTGACCACTTTGCGTTTCTGATCCGCAGCCTCCCGCCTGGCGGGAGTGCTGCCACCTTGTCCCTCCGATGTATGCAGAACTCCTCACCCATGCAGTCCACACCCCTCGATGCCACCCGATTACTGATTCCCGACGCAGGGCAGGTCTGTGCCTGGCTGATCGAAAACGCAGGTCTCAAGATTCAGGATCTGGAGCGTGCACAACGGTTGCAGCAGGAATCCGAAGGCAGCGATCTGCCGGGCTTGCTGACCCGTCTGGGGCTGGTCTCCGAGTTCGAACTGGCCCGCGCCTGGGCTGCACTGTTGCAAACACCCCTGCTGATGGCCGATGACGCGCCGCCGCTGCTCGATCCAGTGCCAGCGCTGACCGAGCGGTTCATGCGCGATTATCAAGTGGTGCCGGTCGGCTGGAGCGATGAC
>JARDZH010000123.1 GCA_029240955.1 Pseudomonas sp.
GATCCAGTTGAGCCTGGACGTCGTCACGCTCGCGGCGCGCGGTCAGCAGCTGGTCGCGCTGATGGTCGTAGGCGATCCAACCCAGCAGGCCGACCAGCAGGAAAAACAGGGCAAGGCGTAGCGGGCTGATGGTCACGACAGGCACAGCTCCATCTCGGCGATCCGACGGTGGTGCAAGCCACGCACGAAGGTCTTGCGGCCATCGGCACCGGTGACATACGCCCAGACCGGCCGACCATCCGCACCCCAGGCCAATGCCCGGCAACCTTCCGCGATACGGCCTGCGTTGATCAGCGCGACCGCGCGGCTGGCACAGGTGCTGGGCGTGCCGACGTTGTGGCCGTGGCTGCTCAGCGCGTCGAACACGTTCTGGCCGATCGCCTGGTTGGTCAGGCAGTCGGCCAAAGCCAGCTGGCCCTTGCTGACCACCAGCTGCTCCACCTCGGCGCAGCGCGCGTCCGACCAGTAATCACCCACCACCACGGGATAAGGGCTGGTGTGACGGGTGATACCCATGCACACGGTCGGCAGTCCCTGGGCGAGCCGATCGGCATAGACGACGTGCTCGCCCTGCCCTTCCCACTTACCCAGGAAGCCGGTCAGGCCGGTGCCACATAGCACGATCACGCCTGCGGCGATCTTGTTACGCAGGTTCATGGGAACACCTGCTTGAGCAGGATGGGGGCGACGACTTGAGCAATCACGCCCAAGACCGTCAGCACGCCCAGCAGCTTGGTCACCTTGCTGCCCAAAGCGGTAACCTTCTTGGTCAGGGTTTCCTGGCCTTTGTTGAGTGTGAACAGTTGGCTGGACATATGCTCGAACTGGCCTTCCAGGCGCGTGACACGCTCGGGCACCAACTCATGACGGTCTTCGAGCTGGCCGACACGATGCTCGAGCACGGCAAAATTACTTTCCAGCTTGTTCACGCGCTCGATGCCGGCGGTCTTCGGGGTTGGGCGGACAGACATCAGCGATGACCTCGCTCGGTCAGGGTTTGGCACGGCACGCACCGGGTCATACCGCCCAGCGCCTGGCGCGCTGCCGGGATTTCCTTGTCGCAGTCTTCGCAGTGCGTAAGGCTTGGCCCGCTCGGGCGCGCCTGGGCGAGCGCAGCGGCAATGGCGGCGTCGCGTTGACGCTGCTCCAGAGCCTGGGCACGATCGAACGGGCAAACCATCAGATCAGGCCCTCGATTTCAGAAGCGGCCAGGTACGGTGTGCCGTCGATGTGGACGAAGTCCGGACTGGTGACGTCGTACTGCACTTTCACCGTGGACTTGGCGCCGCCCTTGGGGTCGATGCTCAGCAGGCTGGACAGTCGCACCTTGCACCCGAACGCCTCGTACTTGATCTCGTCGTCGCCGGCCTTGGCGTAGAACACGATGTCGAACGGTTCCAGCCCGCGAAAACTGCCAGCCGTCGCGGCCTGCTCTTTCAGCAGCTTGAAGTTGGCGATGTCCAGTTCCATTTCACCCGACGCCGAGACGTCACCGTCGACGTGGCCATTGGGTACGCCACGGGTCTGGCCCACGGCGCTGTTATCAGTGATGTCGAGGGTTGCGGCCTCCACATGAACCTTGAGGTCGCCCAGGTTCACGTCGAAGTTTTTGCCGCCAATACGTGCTGCCATGGGTTACTCCGCAGTGTTGGTCGAAAGATCCAGGGCGAGGTTCGCCGTGATGTCCTTCGGGCAGTTGAGGGGACGCAGGGTCAGGTAGGCGACCACGGCGGTTTTGCTGGTCCAGCTCAGAACGATCGCGTCCTTGCCTGGCGCCTCGATCTCGCCCGGGAAGACGTTCGCGCCGACCGTGGTGGACTTGGCCATCTGGCGCAGCGGCGCCATGAGCGCGGTACGGCTCACTTCCATACTGTTGGCCGAGCTGTTCAGGCGGCGATCGCCGACGCGCTGGATCAGCAGCACGCGCACGCGGCGGGCGGCCTTGTCCAGGACGCGCAGGTGCTCGATGACCTGGACGTCTGCGCCTGGCGCGGCCAGCAGGTTGGCGTCTGCCCAGTACACGCCGGGATAGCCTGGGTAGGTTTGAGAGACTGAAAGCCGGGCAGCATCGAGCGCGGCGCGGGTGGCCGACTGCAGCGGGATCCCGTCCTTGTCGATCGGCGTCGCGCCCAGACCTTCAAGGGCACCGGTGGCCACCCGCATCGGCGTGTCGGCAATACTCACGGCGGCGTTGGCCAGGCGGCCGGCGAGCACGCCCAGGTCGTTGCCGTGCAGCTGCGGCACTGCCACAACGCGATCGGCCACCAGGTCGCCCACCAAGTCACGCTGCTCCGTCTGGTATTCCGCCCAAGTTTGCGCGGCTGCAATGCCGGCAGTGGCGGCCAGCACGAACAGCCGGCGGCCGTAGGTGCTCTGGACGCCATTGGCCGCCACGTTCATCGCGGCCAGTTCGGCCGCATTGGCAACGGGCCGAGTGATGACGGCAGCCTCGACGTCATAACCATGCTGTTGGGCGTAGGTCAGCGCTGCCGACCAATCACCATCGGCCGCGATCGGCGCAACCAGAGCGCTCCAGCGGTCGCCGCCATTGGCCCGGGCGGCGATGATCTGGGTTTTCAGGTCGCTGGCTGGAATGCCCAGCTGGGCGTCCAGGTCGCTTTCGGTGTTCAGGGCGATGATCTGGCCGATGTTCTTGGCCCCGGGGCCGATGAACAGAAACAGCCGCTCGACTTCGGTACTGGTGCCCTGACCGAGATTGAGGTTATTGACGGATACTTTCCCGAGTGCCATGTGGTGCCTCGTTAGCGGGGTGCAGTGATGATTTGACGCAGCACCAGGTTCACCAAGGCTTTGGTTTCACTCTGGCTTGCGCCCAGGAATTGGCGGGCGGGCAGCTTGATTTCCCAGCTCTGCGCGCCGGTGGAGGCCTTGCGTTCGCTGTCCAGAACGCGGATCAGCAGACCCGCCTTCGGGTATTCGATGTGTTGCTGAATCCACGCAACACTGGGCCGGGTCGCAGTTTTCTTACCGGGTAGCCGGACTTTGTAGCCGAGCTGTCGCAGACGCTTGGCCTGCTTTTGGGTTGCTGCAGTACCAGGCGGGACGGCGGTCAGCTTGCGCATCTGCTGGGCGGTCACACGCTCGACGCCGCCGTGATGTTGCTGCGACGCGACGTACTGAGTCAGACGGTTGCGCCATCCCAGCTGGGCCTCGGTGTCGGTCAGACGCACAACGTCCAGAAGCTTGGCCAGGCCGGCCTCCATCTTCTTTTTGCCCTTGCCGCTGCCGTCCTTGCGGGGAGCGAACGGCGAGCCGTCCAGGTTCTGCTGGTTGCGCACGCGCTGACGGCTGAGCGAGCGCACGCGCTTGCTGACGTTGTTCATCAGCCGGCGACGCTTCTGCGGCGGCAAGGCCAGCAGATCGAGCAGATCCTGCGCTTCGAGCATGCCGCGAATGTCGAGGTTGAAGGCGTCAGTCATTGCGTACGACCTCGCCCTGCTCTGCGGTCCAAAGCTCATACGGGATCGGCGACCAGGTCTTGCCGAACATCTTGATATCGCCGTTCGGGTCCTCGCTCAGGTACTGGGCTTCTGCGAACTGGATGCTGATCGTCACGTCGGCCAGATCTTGCGCCAGATCGGTGACGTCGATCGCCATCACTGGTGCCGGCAAGTCGTCCCTGTCGTCGTCATGCGTTACCAACCAGCTGCCCAGCAGCGCCATCAATCGAGACGGGTTCCCGCTGAAGTCGTCCATGCTCAAATGGCCGGTATAGGACATATCGCCCATGTACATGCCGTTTTCGTCCGGCTTCCACACCAGTTCCTGGGTGGCATCAGTGACCCAGCTGTCGAACTGCTCCGGCAGCACCAGGTTGAAAGAACTCAGATGCGCGGTCAGCGCCCGTAACTTGTTCACAGCAATACCGCCGTGATGCGGCCACGTCCCTGCAGGGCGCGGATCGCCTGCTGGCTGCGTGCAAGAAGGTTGGCCGAGGACTCGGGGGCTTCTTTACCGGTGTTTTCTGCGGTTTCGCGGCGAGTGGCGGTGGCGTATTGAGGCAGCAACTCGGCCTTGGCCCGGTAGTAAACGGCCTGGCGATACAGCTCAGCGAAATAGGTGCGCTCCGGCAGAACGGTGCTGTCTGCAGATTCAACGTTCGGCACTCCAGCCGACTGCCATTGCGTTTTTTTCCTGGCAAGGTCGGTGTTAACCGCACCCATGGCCAGGGTAAGTTCGGTGACCTGCAGGTCCACCAGCCGGTCAGCCGGCAAGCGGTGGGTGCGCTGAAAGTTGCCCAGGTCGAGGTCGGGCCAAAAGCCGTCGTTCTCGATCTGCTGCGGCACTGCGCTGGATGTCGGGTTTCCGGAAAAGCCCATCTGCAGGTCACTCAAATAGGGCAGGTTGCGGCTTCGAGAAAGGCCGGGGTCATGAATGACTCGGTCTTGCCGTGGCAGCTCCCTGCGGGGGGGTAGTCGGTTATTCAGTTGCGGTGATGCCGGCTCGTTGTTTAGCCAGCGCCTTACGGCAAAGCTTGATGCGGGTTTCGTTGCCGGCTTTCGCGTACAGCTCGGTGGAGCGCTCAAAGTGCTTGAGTGCGGTGTCCCACTGCTCCGCTTCCATGGCTCGGATGCCGATCAACTTGTGGTACTTGCTTGGGATCTGCTCGGTCAGGTCCCACTCACCGTCAACACGTGGGAGCAGATCGGACAGGTACGGCTCTGGACTGCGACTGGCGCTGTATTCGGCAAATGCCCACTCGATCACCGCGTCCGCGACAAAGGTCTGGACGTCCCGACGCTTGAAGCGCTCCGGCATCACCTGACCCTGCTCGATGGCAACGTCCGCCAACTCCAAGCCATCCACGAACTGCTCGGTATCGAACAGCCAGACCATGACCTGCACCAGTACAGGGTTGGCAAAGCTCAGGCCCGACTCGCAATAGCGCTGGATGTAGTCCTGGTACTTGGGCAGCAGCTCGTTGCGCTTGAGGTCCTGCTTCCCGGCCAGCCCCTTGATCGCGCTCAGGCGAGCCAGATCCTGATCGAGCGCCGCTACCTGCAACGCCAGATGCTTACGGGCGTTGGCAGGGCTGCTCAAGGCTTCTGCAGTCGAGTACGGCAAGGCGGCGGCAGCCGCAGCGCTTGCGTGCGCTGCGCTGCCCATGGCTTGGATTCGACGTTTGTGCGCCAGGGCCAGGCTCATCAAACCAGCTCCACGTTTTCGGTCAGTGCGAACTTTTCCAGCTGCTCGATCACGTAACCTTCGTTGCGGCTGTTGTAGTCCTCGACGCGGGAGCGCTTTGGATTGTCCACGGTCTGTTTACGCCAGCTGGAATCCTGGAAGTAAATCGACAGGTTGTCCCAGCTGGTGACGACCACCGCGTTGACCGGGAAGTAAGGCACGCTGAAGCTCGGCAGACCGCCGTAGGTCGCAATGACCTGAGCATCTTCGATGCGTTCTTTTTCGGTCGGCACGTCGCCTTGCTTGGCGTACAGCTTGGCCTTGTCAGCGGCCAACAGGTCGCTGCCGATGATCGCGATCAGGTCACCGCCGTCACGCAGGCGCTCGTCGACCATCTGCTTGGTGTCGTGCACCAGGGCATCAAGGTTGGCGTAGTCGCCGCCTTCACCCAGGATGACCTTGCCCGCTACCTTGCCTTCCTTGAGCACCTGCGCCGGGATCTGCTCACGCGCGATCTGCAGCCAGCCCTTGTTGACGTCCTGCAGCATCGGATTCAGCGTGATATCGGTCTGGGTTTCAGCCTTGAGGCCGTGGAAACCGACCATGATGCGATCGAGTGCGATCTGCTTCTGCACGGCGGCGGAATAGCGCTGCTGGAAGTCCGGGAATTTCGCCCAGGCATCGATCTTGGCGTAAGGCAGGCTGACGTCGGACTCGGTGGAGAACAGTTCATAGGTGCTGTCGTCCAGCGCCGATGCGTCTTTCGCCTCGCGATCCTTGGTCTTGGTGTTGGTGCGACCGGTCACGGGACCGGAGACGCCTAGGAACACCTTCTGCCCCTTGACCTCGCTCACGCCGATGACGTTGATGCGGCTCAGGAAGTCCGATTTGGCGGTGATCGCGTCGTTGAGTTCCTGGGCGATCGTTGGCTCGACACTAAATGTCTTGCTGGCCAGCTCGACGCCATAGCTTTCGGCAAGTGCCAGCTGTAGGGCAGCAAACATCTTCGCGCCGTATGTGCTCAGAGACTGGGCCATATCAGAGCACCTTCTTGATGGTGGTGGTTGCTGGGCCTGTGGTGCGCGGCAAAACGCGACCAGCCGGGTTGTTCTGCAGAGCACTGAACTGCGCTTGCAAACCTGCCAGTGCTGTCAGCACGGCCTGGTTCGTCGGGTTGCCTTTGCGGGCAAAGTCCCGATCCGCCTCAGCGGTGGTCACGATGTCATCTACAGCAGCAGTGACGTCGTCGATCGGAGCCTGGTCAGGCTCAG
>JARDZH010000124.1 GCA_029240955.1 Pseudomonas sp.
GAGTTCGGTCATCCTGGGCGCCACCGAGAATGGCCGGCGTCTGGCTGAATACCTGCTCGAAAATCAGGACATCCGTTCAGGCGTGCTGGGCTTCATCGACGACCGTATCGGACGAATGCCCAAATCAGTAGCCAACCTGCCCCTGCTGGGTAACACCCAGGACCTGGAGCGGCTGATCCGCGACGGCAAGGTCACTCAGGTGCTGGTCGCGCTGCCCTGGACGGCGGAAAACCGCATGGACTACATCATTCGCGAGCTGCGCCGCTTCCCGGTCAACGTGTTGCTGGTGCCGGACATGATCGCCTTCCGCCACGCCCATAACCGGATCACCGAAGTCGCCAAACTGCCAATGTTCAACGCGTCCGACGTGCCGCTGCGTGGCTGGTCGCCATTCTTCAAGCGTGTCGAAGACATGGTGCTGTCGCTGCTTGCAGTGGCAGCGCTGTCGCCGTTGATGCTGCTGATCGCGCTGGCAATCAAGCTCGACTCACCAGGCCCGGTGCTGTTTCGTCAGAAGCGCTATGGCTATAACAACCGGCTCATCGAAGTTTTCAAGTTTCGCTCCATGCATCAGCATCAGGCTGATGCCACGGCGGAAAAACAGACCACCCGGGACGACGCCAGGGTCACCCGGGTCGGGCGCTTCATCCGCAAGACCAGCCTGGATGAGCTGCCACAGCTGTTCAATGTGGTAGCGGGAACGATGTCGATGGTGGGTCCGCGCCCCCATGCGACGGCAACCAAAGCTGCCGGCATTCTCTTCGAGCAAGCGGTGAAGGAGTACACGTCACGCCATCGCGTCAAACCCGGCATCACCGGGCTGGCGCAGATCAATGGCTACCGTGGGGAGACAGACACCGTGGAAAAAATCGAAAAGCGCGTCGAATTCGATCTTGAGTACATAGAAAACTGGTCCGTCTGGTTCGACCTCTACATCCTTATGCGCACTGTTCCGGCAGTGCTCTTCACTCGTGAGGCTTATTGATGAGCAATCTCATCCCCTGCATCATCGCCGGCGGTTCCGGCACCCGACTCTGGCCGGTATCTCGTGAAGCCATGCCCAAGCCTTTCATGCGCCTTCCCGACGGCGAAAGCCTTCTGCAAAAGACCTTCACACGCGCAGCCGGGCTACCTGAGGTGGACCGTGTGCTGACCGTGACCAACCGGGAAGTCTACTTCCGCACCGTGGACGACTATCGTCAGCTCAACAAGGGCCGCGTCAAGCTTGATTTCCTGCTCGAGCCCTTTGGCCGCAATACCGCCGCCGCCGTAGCCGCCGCCGCGCTGCATGTCTCCCGGCTGTATGGCGAGGACACCCAATTGCTGATACTGCCGGCGGACCATTTGATCGAAGACATCCCGTCCTTTTCCTACGCCGTTGCGCAAGCACAGCTGCTGGCGGCCGAGGGCTGGCTGGTCACGTTCGGCATTCTGCCGACCAAGGCAGAAACCGGCTTCGGTTACATCGAAAAGGGCGAAGCACTGAACGACCGCGGCTACCAGGTCGCCCGCTTCGTCGAAAAACCCGATGCCGCCACCGCCCAGGCTTATGTGGAAGGCGGTGCGCATCTGTGGAACGCCGGCATGTTCTGCATGCGTGCGGACGCTGTGCTGCGTGAGTTCCAGACGTACGCCCCGGACGTACTGGAAGCGGTCAGGGCCTGCCTGCAAGACAGCCCGACCAAGGAAGGCAGCCACGAACTCCAGGTTGAACTGAACAGCGAAGCATTCGAAGCCGTGCAGGATATTTCCATCGACTACGCATTGATGGAGCGCTCCAACAAGGTCGCGGTTGTGCCATGCGACCTGGGCTGGAGCGATATCGGTTCCTGGCAGGCGATTCGCGAACTGACCAATGCCGATGCGCAGGGCAACCAGTGCACCGGCCAGACCGTGCTGCACGACGTCACCAACTGCTACATCGATTCCAAACGTCTGGTAGGCGGCGTCGGCCTGGACAATCTGATCATCATCGACACGCCCGACGCACTTCTGGTCGCCGACGGCACTCGCAGCCAGGACGTGAAGCTGATCGCGCAGGAACTCAAGCGTCAGGGCCACGACGCCTACCGCCTGCACCGCACGGTCACGCGCCCATGGGGCACCTACACCGTGCTCGAAGAAGGCAAGCGTTTCAAGATCAAGCGGATCGTAGTGCGGCCGAAAGCTTCTCTGTCGCTGCAAATGCATCACCACCGCAGCGAGCACTGGATCGTGGTCAGCGGCATGGCCGAGGTCACCAACGGCGAGCGCGAGTTCAAGCTCGACACCAATGAGTCGACATTTATCAAACCCGGCCACACTCATCGGCTGGTCAACCCCGGTGTCATCGACCTGGTGATGATCGAGGTCCAGAGCGGCGAGTATCTGGGTGAGGACGATATCGTGCGCTTCACCGATATCTACGGACGCGTGCCCGCCCAGGCGGTCAAGAGTTAAGAACGACACCGGAACAAGGCCGCTGTGCGCGGCCTTGCGACCTACAAGGACACACGCTGAACCGACAGACATTGGGCCAGGCAGTATCCGCCAACATGATTGATTTACCCGCAAGGGCGCCGTATTCGTGCATGACAGGAGTTTTGGACCAATGAAAAGCTGGAGCCTGATGCTCATCGCCAGCGTTATGCTGCTGAGTGCCTGTAATACTCCCTCGCGCATCGGCTTGCCCGACGATCGCGCGCAGATCGAAGCGGCACAGGCTGCCGGCCGCGCGCTGGCCGGCAAGCCTCTGCCTGCCGAACGGATCCGTCCGGGTGATACGCTGCGCATTGTGCGCAACACTGGCGAAGCGCCGTCGATCTCGGCGTTCACCGCCAACTCCATCTACGAGCTGACGCTGTTTCAGGTGCTCAGCGATGGCACCTTCTCCTATCCCTACATCGGCACAGTCAAGGCTGCTGGTCTGACCGTGCAGCAGCTCAACGACGTGCTCGAAGACAAGCTCAAGGATGTCTACCGCGAGACCGCGTTGACCATCAACATCTCCCAGTCGCCCGGCAATACCGTGTTCGTCGGCGGCGCTGTGCGCAACCCGGTCACGCTACCGGTCACCGTTGCCACCAGCCTTGCACAAGCGCTGATCGGCGCCGGCGGCGTGGCGCTGGATGCCGATGCTGCAACCGTCGCACTGCTGCGTCAGGAAGAAGACGGGCTCTACAAGACCTACGTCTTCGACTACAGCAAGCTGCTCTGGGCCGGCGCCGGTGGCCCCACTGCTCCGGTCCTGCTCAAGCGCGGCGATGTCGTGTTCGTTCCCAAGTCCACCGTCGGCAACAAGGTGGACGGCGTAAACCTGTACTTCAACCAGTTGCTGCCGTTCGCCAAGTCGATCGGGCTGGGGTTGAACTACGAGTTGCGTGATAACTAATCGTCAGGGCATCAGACATGATCAATATCCGTTCCTTTCGTGACCTGTTGCGCCTGTTCTTCATCTTCCGGCGCGAAGTCCAGACCACGGTGCTGGTGACTTTCGTCATCATTCTGCTGGGGGCATTTCTGCTGCCCAACCGCTACGAGTCGACCGCGCTGCTGCTGGTCAAGCCCGGCCGCGACAGCAGCACGGTGCCGATCGAGCTGTCCGACCGCCAGGCCATCGTGGTGCCGAGCGGTCTGCGCGATCCGTTGCTGGACGAAGAGCGCATGCTCACCGGCCGCCCGATCATGCGCACCGTAGCGGAGAAATACCTGGCCGAGCTGTCCATGGCGCAACAGCCCACTGGCGTTCTGGCTTCGGTGAAAAACGCGCTCAAGGGCGCGGTCAATGCGCTGCTGGATATCGCGCGCGGCGCCTTGCAGTTCGTAGGTCTGGTGGAAAAGCGCACCCAGGCCGAAATGCTCGCCGAAAACCTGGAACGCAACTTCAAGGTACGCCATGAGCCGGGTTCGTCGGTGATGGAGCTGACCTTCACCTGGAACGATCCGACCACCGCACAGAGCGTGCTCGAGACCTGGATCGAGGAATACCAGCTGCAACGCACCCGCACGCTGGGCCGCGTGAGCCTGTACGGGTTCTACGAATCCGAGGTCAAGACCACCGGCGCGAACATCATTGCCTACAAGAAGCAGATTCAGACCTATCTCAACCAGCTCAGCGCAGTCAGCATTGCGCAGCGTCTGGCCGACACGTCTCAGGGCCTGAACGACCTTCGCACCGAGCGCAACAACACCGTGCGCGCCATTGCCTCCACCAAAGCCGGGCTCGAACTGCTGCAAAAGCAACTGGCCGCCCAGCCCAAAACGGTATCCGCAGGCCGCGAGCTGGCGCTCAACCCCAACCGCCAGGATTTGCAGAACCGCATCAACGGCAAGGAAGTCGAGCGTCAGGAGCTGTTGCGTTCGTTCAAGGAGCAGGCGCCGCCGATCCGTGCCGTCAACGAAGAAATCAATAACCTCAAGAAGCTGCTCCAGGAGCAGGACGCTACGGTGCAGCGCTCCGAAAGCATCACGCCCAACCCGATCTACAACCGCATGCAGAACGTCTATGCCGATCAGCAGACCAGCTATGCGAGGCTGCAGAGTCAGCTGAAACAGCAGGACGCTCAACTGGCGCAGCTTGAAAGCGACCGGCTGCTGGCGCTCAACCTGGAGCCTGAACTGTCGCGGTTGCAGAACGAACTCGACGCGGCCCAGAAGAGCTACGCGCTGTACACCGACAGCCTGGAAAAAGCCCGCATTGACCGCGAGCTGGACAACAGCCAGATCAGCAACATCGCAACCATCGAAGAAGCCACGTACAACCCCAGCCGCGTGTTTCCGAAAAGCCTGACCATGTTGCTGCTGGCGCTGCCGCTCAGTGTGCTGGTCGGCTTGCTGGCGTTGTATTTCTTCTACTTGCTGGACCAGCGCATCCACGACGGCGACAAGATCGAAGGCCGCTTCGGCGTGCCGGTCTGGACCAGCCTGCCGGATCTGGAACGCGCCCAGGAGCGCAGCGGCGCGTTCACCGCCAACCTGCACCGGGTCTACGGCATCCTGCCGCTGGGCCAGGTGGCGGAGGAAGGTCTGGCCGTGGGCTTTACGGCGGGCCATGCGGGCGCGGGTGTCAGGTTCGTGATCTCGCGGCTCAGCGCATTGCTCGTCGAACAGGGCCACACCGTCCGCACCGAAGGCCGCGGCCCTGCCCGTCCCGGCGAGATTCTGCTGCTCAACGCATCGAGTCTGTCGGGCAATCAGGACGCTTACGTGCTGTTGCGCGACGCGGACCTGATCGTACTGGTGGTGCAAGCCGAGAAGACCACCGTGCCGATGCTCGAAGACTCGCTGGCCAATCTGAGCACCGCGTTCAAGCGGGTGGACGGCATCATTCTCAACCGCCGCCGGTTCGCCGTTCCGGAACGCGTACTGACGTTCATGAAACGCATAGGGAGCCGCGCCTGATGCGAATCGCCTTGCTCGCGCCGCTGCCGCCTGAGCAGAACGGCATCGCTGACTACGCCGGGCACCTGCGCCATGCGCTGGAAGGCCTTGGCGTGCAGGTCGTCACGCCGCTGCAAGGCGTGGGCAACGATCCACGCGGCGCCGTCGAGCGGGTCGGCACCAGCGACTGGCGTGGTGTGGATCTGGTGCATGCGGAACTCGGCGGCGGCCGGCTCGCTGAATTTCAGGCCTTGCAGGCGCTCCGCGAACGGCTTCCCCGGCTGCCGATGACGGCGACCGTCCACGATCCGGAGCGGCTGGTCTGGCGGCGCGAGAGGCTGCCCTGGCCGTTGTCCATTGCGACCACCATGCGCTCGCCTGCGCCAGAGATCGCCACGGTGCTGGCCGACCCGCTGTGCCTGCGCGAAGAACGCCAACTGGCCCGCCACATGACCCGGCTGATCACACTGACCCAGGCCGGCAGTCACGCGCTGCGCGAACGCATGGGCCTGGCCGAATCGCAAATGGCGGTCATCCATCACGGCAACCTGGCGATCGCGCCGCAGCCGCTGCCGGCACTCACCCCTTTGCGGCTGCTGTATTTCGGCTTCATCTACCGCGGCAAAGGCATCGAGGACCTGCTCGACGCGCTGGCGAATCTGTTTCTCGCGCAACCGCAGTTGCGTTCCAGGGTCAGCCTGACGCTGGCAGGCGGCAGCGAGCCGGAAATGGCCTTCGGACCGTCGGGAAGTTATCTGGATCAGTTGCGCCGCCGCATTCGCGAACTAGGGCTGGTGGATCGCATCGACTGGCAGCTGGACTTGCCGCCCGAGCGCATCGCCGAGGTTATTCAGGCGCATCACGTGATGGTGCTGCCTTACCGCGAGTCGAGCAAATTGAAGATTCTTGGCAAGCTGCGCGGCACCAGCGGCGCGCTGTCCTGGGCGGTGGCCTGCGGGCGCGGTGTGATCACCTCCGACGCCAGATCCTTCGCCGAAGAGGTTTCTCACGGCAACGGGATGATCTACCCGCAAGGCGACGTCGAGGC
>JARDZH010000125.1 GCA_029240955.1 Pseudomonas sp.
GCATTTCATGTACCCGGCCGATGCCGCGCAGGTAGTCGTCGCCCAGCGCCATGCCGGTGACTTCGGCGGGGCGCAGGAACGGCAGCGCAAGGCACCATGCCCGTATTTCACCGTCGGCGTCGGGCAGCGGCAACAACAGGCGTTCGGCATCGAGCGTGCCGTCATCCAGCCACAGCACCCGTCCCAATGCGTGAGTGCGCAGACGGCGCATCAACGGCGCGGGCAGTTCGATGCGCGAGCCGGAGTCGTGGTTGCCGGCGATCATCACGATGGTCAGCGACGGCAGTTGTTCGTGCGCCTGAACGATGAAGTCGTAGAGGCGTTCCTGTGCTTTGACCGGCGGGTTGACCGTGTCGAAGATGTCGCCGGCGATCAGCAGCACATCGGGCTTGCGCTCCGCCAGCCGGGCCAGCAGCCAGGTCAGGAAACAGGCGTGTTCGAAATCCCGTTCCTGGCCGTGGAGGTTCTGACCCAAGTGCCAGTCGGAGGTGTGAAACAAACGCATTGAATTACCTTGTCGTGAAGGAGCGAAGCCCGGCAGGCGTCACTTCGGGTACAGCGGCGGCAGGCCGCTGTCGCTCGTCTGGTCCTGAACCGGTACGGCGGCGGGGAGGGTACGGACCGCGCGCCACAGATCTTCGCCCAGCCAGAGCTGGCCGGTTTCGCTGTAGAGCGCGCCGTTCAAACCATCCAGCGCATCGGACAGGGGCACGAAGCGCGCCGCCATGTCGGCCAGGGTTTCGGGTTGCTGACGCGCCCAGGCGTCCAGCGCCTGACGCGTGGCCTGCGGGTCATTGGCCTGACAGGCCCGTTTGAGATCGTCCAGCACGGTGCGCGGGCTTGGCCCGGCCTGGGCGGTTCGCGCCACGGCGGGCAAGCCACGGGCGCGCCACCAGAGTATCGAGACGACCAGCGTGGTAAAGGCGAAGAACAGCGTACTCATCTGCCACGGCCAGACCGGCGGGCCGATGACGGTCAGCCCGTTGTCGCTGTCCACCGGAGCGTCGACCGCCAGCCCTGGATTGGCAGCAATCTGCAAGGTGCGGGCGGGCAGGCTGGTGTGTTCCAGGTGATCTTCCCGGGTATTCCACCAGGTGACGTCCACAGCGGGCAGCTCGATGGCGCCCGCGCGGTTGGGCACCAGCGCTTCGCGTTCTTCGCGAGTGCCGATCAGGCCGCGTTCGCTGGCCAGATTGTTGAGCTGTGGCTGGTCCGGGTAGCGGCGCAATCCCGTCACTTCGGTGGCCGGAAGCGGCGGCAACTGCGAACCGGCCTGACCTTCAGCCTTGAGCACCAGCGTGCGCGTCAGCGAGTCCCCGACCTGACTATTGCCCGGCTCAGGACTCCAGTTTTCTTCGAGCGTCAGGCTGCGCGCGGGCAGCCACGGCTTGTCGGCCGGATAGTCGGCGGGCTTGGGTCGGACGGTCAGCGGCACCTGCGCGGAACTGACCCGCACCAGCTTGCCCGGTTGCGGGCCGAACGGGTTGGCGTTCTGCTGGGGGTTCTCGCCCGGCGTCTGGACCAGTGTCGCGGTGAAGACCTGGGCCGGAATCATCAGCACGCCGCTCTGCTGCGGGTACAGCGCATAGCGCATCTCGATCACGCCGTGGCGCACGCCGTTGATCAGCTTTTCATAGGTACGCGAGTCGCCCAGTTTCTCGACCCGGGCTTCGGGAATCTGCAACGGCGTCATACTGCTGTCGTCGAACAGCGACACCGAATGATAAATGCGCAACGTCAGCACTGCCTGCGCCTGAACATAGGTCGACTCCTGATCCAGCGTGGCTTCGATGAACACCGGCGCCAGTTCGGTGCCAGCCTCCTGGCCGCCGCCCTGAACGACCTGCAGGGTCACCGGCTGGCTCTTGAGTTCGCCCAGTTGCAAGGCCGGAATGACCACGCTGCCGGTACGCCGCGGCAGCAGGGTGATGATCCAGCGGGTGGTCGCTTCGGTGGTGCCGTCCAGCGTCGTCAGCCGGTTGAGCTGCCGGGAATCGCGGACTTCGAAATCAGCTTCCAGACCGCTGAGGTCGGGCTTGCCGAACTGAGTGAAATCGCTGGTTTCCAGGGTCAGCTCGACGGTCTCACCGGCGAGCAGGCGCGTACGGTCGACGCTGGCGGTCAGATCGGCCGCCTGGCTCGACAGGGTCAGCAGCCCGAACAACAGGCCGGCCATCAAGGTGTACACGCGACTCATCGGGATCTTTCCTGGTGTTGCTGTTCATAGCGGAATTTGCGTCGCAACAGTTCGCCCGGATTATCCGGGATTTTGCGCAGCCACTGTTCCAGCTCCTGCCGTCGCTCACCGGTCAGCTGGCTGTCCGCCGGTTGAAGAGGCGGGCGAGTGGTCTGCTCGTCTTCCTGCGAAAGCTCGCCCCCTGCGCGCCCGGCAGTGTCTGTCTGCGAGCTCTCTGCGGAAGTCTGGTCGCCGGGCTGCGATGCCTGCTCGTCGCGTTCAGCCGAGGATTGCGGTTGGTTCTGTGCGGACTGGCCGGTCTGCGGGTCGTCTTCGGTGGGCGGTGGATCAGCGTCTTCGTCGCCTTGATCGTCGGCCTGCTTGAGCAGACTTTCGACCAGCTCGCGATTGTACTGCGCGGCCGGGAAATCCGGCTGGCGTTCGAGTGCCTGATCGTAGGCGTCCAGGGCCGCCTGCAACTCGCCGGCACGGGCCAGTGCAGTACCGCGATTGTAGTGATCGGCAGGCGTGTCGCCTTGGGCGAAATAATGCGCGGCATTGGCGTAATCGCCGGCTTCGTAGAATGCTACCGCCTTCCAGCGCGGGTCTTCGAAGCGCTGTGCTGCTTCGGCCGGACGCTTCTGCTCCAGCAGCCGCTGCCCTTGCTGATCGGGGCGCAGCCACAGGTCCTGCAGTTCGAACGCTTGGCTCTGCTGCGGAACGGCAAGCATCAACAGCGGCAGACACAGCAGCCAGCCGCGACGTCCGGCGCAGGCAGCAATCAGCAGCAATGGCAGCAGCAGCCAGTGACCCTGATCGGCCCATGCGTTGAGACGCACTTTCTGGCCGTCGTTGCGCACCTGCTGCGGACTGGCCAGCAGGCCAAGGCTGCGCAGGTCGTCATCGTCTGCACTGGCCTGATGGTAGCTGCCACCGATCTGTTCGGCGAATTCGGTGAGGCTTGCACTGTCGAGTCGCGGCACCAGGATTGCGCCCTGATCATCCTTGAGCAGGCTGCCATTTTCTTCCACGACCGGTGCACCTTCGGCGGTGCCGATGCCCAGCATCAACAGCGGGGGCGAGTCGCCTCGCAGGTGCTGGCGAATGCCTTCGCGCTCCTGTTCGCTGAGGGCCGATCCGATCAGCAGAATGCGCCCGCGGCCCAGATCCGCCTGTTTGAGCAGGTCCAGCGCCTTGCCGACTGCAAGGTCCGCGCGCTGCCCGGCCAGCGGCATGATCGAAGGCTTGATGGCTTCAAGCAGGTTGTTGCTGGTGACCAGATCGTCCGACAGCGGCACCAGTGTGTGGGCGCTGCCGGCGTAGACGATGATCGCCGTCTGGGAATCGCTGCGCAGACGCAGCAGGTCCAGCAGCTTGCGCCGCGCCTGTTCCAGCCGGTTCGGCGGGCTGTCGGGGGCGAGCATCTGCGGGGTCAGCTCCAGCAGCACCACCAGCGGATCGACCGGTTTCTGGCTGATCTGCTCGACGCGCTGCCAGCTGGGCCCGAGCAACGCCAGCACCGCCAGCGCCCAGGCGAGCCCCAGCGCCACCCATGGCAACTTGCTGCTGCGGCCCCGGCCGCCATCGAGCAAGACGGAATGAAACGCCGCCGGGAGAATCAGCTGCCACCGGCCGGTGCGCCTTTGCCGGTGCCAGAGACGCCACAGCAGGATGGCCAGAAGCGGGACGATCAGCAGCCACCAGGGCCGAAACCAGTGAGGCCAGAGCGCGATCATTTCGGCCTCCGCAGACGTTGCAGCGATTCACGCCAGGGCAGCGCGCGCAGGCGATTGAGCAAACGCTGCAAGGCATGGTTGGGCCATAACTCGCGCAAGACCAGCAGCAGGCTCAACAACAAGGCTCCTGCCAGCGGCATGTGGTAGAGCGCGATCGCCGGCCGGGTCTGCGTCGGCTGCTGGGCGACCGGTTCCAGCGCGTCGAGCGCTGCCCGGATCTGTTCGAGCTGATCGCCGTCCCGCGCACGGAAGTATTGCCCGCCACTGATTTCGGCAATCTGCTTCAGGGTCGGCTCGTCCAGGTCCAGACTCGGGTTGAGCCCGAGCAGGCTTTGCAGACCACTCTCTTCAGGGTCCGCGCCGATACCGACCGGATAAATGCGCACGCCTTCCTCGGCGGCCAGTCGGGCGGCGGTGACCGGGTCTATCTGCCCGCCGTTGTTGGCCCCGTCGGTCACCAGAACCAGCACGCGACTGTGGGCCGGGCGCAACCGCATACGCTTGAGCGCCAGGCCGATGGCGTCACCAATGGCGGTGTTCTTGCCGGCGATGCCGATTTTCGCCTCATCCAGCCAGACGCGAACCGTGCGGCGGTCGAAGGTCAGCGGGGCCTGCACGAACGCCTGACTGCCGAAAAGGATCAGCCCGACGCGGTCGCCTTCGCGGCCTTCGAGAAAGTCGCCCAGCAGGTGCTGAACCAGCACCAGTCGGCTGACCTCGTCGCCTTTCCATTGCATGTCCGGGTAGTCCATCGAGCCGGATACATCCACCGCGATCAGCAGGTCACGGCCGCTGGCAGCGACGGGCAGTGGTTCGCCGAGCCATTGCGGGCGAGCGGCGGCAATCAACAGCAACAACCAGACCAGCAGCATGGGCGCGCGCTGGCGCCAGACGGGCAGGTGCGCTCGGGCGCGACGCCCGCTCAAGCCTTCAAGCTCGTTGAGGAAACTGACCTTGAGCGCCGCTTCGCCGCTGTCTGCCGCCGGCAACAGCAGACGCATCACCAGCGGCAGCGGCAGCAGGGCGAAGGCCCAGGGCCAGACGAACTCAAACATGTTTGCGAATCCAGGTATCGACCGCCTGGGTCAGGCCGGTGATCGCCTTGTCGTCCAGCTTGCACTCAGGTTTGTACGCGCCTTCGACGAGGATCATCCAGCGCGTCAGGCCGGCGGCCGGGCAGCGGTTGTCGAGAAACGCCAGCCACTTGCGGCCGTTGAGGGTGTGGCTCTGGCTGTGCGGGTAGTGATTGCGGCACAGGCGCTTGAGCAAGCCGTTGATCTGCTGCAGCCAGGCACCGGCGGGAGCGCCGTCGTAGGGTTTGGGCAGACTCGCCAGCTCAGCCAGCGCCGCAACGCGAACCGGGTCCAGTGGCTGCTCGCTGCGTGGCGGGCGGCGTTTGACCACCGGCAGCACGCGGCGCAGTCGCCAGATTCCCCAGCCGAGCACGGGAACAAGCAACAGCAGCAACCACCAGCCGAGCGCCAGCGGCCACCAGTCGACAGGGGCCGGCTCGATCAGCGGCTGCAGTTGATCGAGGGGATTCATTTGCTGCGTGCCGGGCGTTGAGCGTTGAGATAATCACGCAACTGATCCACCAGACCCGTACGGGTATCGAGCGGCATCAACAACACCCGAAGCTTCTGGGCCAGCAGTTCCCAGCGCGCGCTGCGTGCTTCGCCCTGGGCGCGGTACTGCCTGCGCAGTTCGGGGTCGAGTGTATCGAGCTCCAGCTGTGCGCCGCGTTCGGCAAAACGCAGCAGACCTGCGGCGGGCAACGCGCGGTCCAGCGGATCGGACAAGGGCAGCAGCAACAGATCACAGTGCTTGGAGAGCAGTGCGAGCTGCTGCTCGGCCCCGTCGCTGAGAGCTCGCTCATCGCACAGCACGATCACCAGACTGCCCGGACGCAGGACTTCACGGGCACGTCGCAGCGCCGTGCCGAACGCATCACGATCAGCCGGGATTTCGGTGTGCAGCGACTGGTTGACCCGCACCAGCCGGTTAAGCAGTTGCAGCAGACTCTGTTTGCTGCGCCGCGGCTTGATCTCGTAATGCTCGTTGTCGCCGAACACCAGCCCGCCGACCCGATCATTGTGCTCCAACGCGGCCCAGCCGATCAGCGCGGCGGCCTGGGCGGCGAGCACTGATTTGAACATTTCCCCAGAGCCGAAGAACAGTCGGCGGCTCTGCTCCACCAGGATGAAAATCGGCCGTTCACGCTCTTCGTGGAACAGTTTGGTGTGCGGCTCCTGAGTGCGCGCGGTCACGCGCCAGTCGATGCTGCGCACGTCGTCGCCTGCCTGATAGACCCGCACCTGATCGAAATCCACACCGCGGCCACGCAGCTTGGAATGGTGCAGCCCGATCAACGGGCTGCGCCGCCCGGGCGAGGAAAACAGCTGCACTTCGCGCACGCGGTGGCGCATCTGGATCAGCTCGGTAAGGCTGACCCGAATGCCTGGCTGTGAAATCAGGTAGGGCTGC
>JARDZH010000126.1 GCA_029240955.1 Pseudomonas sp.
GCTACAACCTTGAGGTTGACGGGCAGACCGTCGAGCTGGCGGCCGTTTCCATGGGCAACCCCCATGCTGTGTTGCGTGTGGACGACATCAACGCGGCACCGGTTCACGCACTTGGCCCGAAAATCGAGCACCATCCGCGCTTCCCGGCTCGGGTCAACGTCGGCTTCCTTCACGTCATTGATCGCCAGCGCGCGCAGTTGCGGGTGTGGGAGCGCGGTGCGGGAGAAACCCAGGCGTGCGGTACCGGTGCCTGCGCTGCGGCAGTCGCCGCGATTACCCAAGGCTGGATGGACTCTCCCCTGCTGATTGACCTGCCAGGCGGTCGTCTGTCCATCGAATGGGCCGGCCCAGGTCAGCCGGTCATGATGACCGGCCCGGCGGTACGGGTTTACGAAGGCCAAGTTCGTCTATGAGTGAGCAAATACGATGACCGATCAGCCTCCGGCTTCAACCGGCAACTCCAGCGAATCGCCTGCCGATAGCGCAGCGCCCAATCTTGAAGCGGAGGCGGTCATCGCTTTCCTGCTGCAGCATCCCGAGTTCTTCGCAGAGCACGACGAGCTGCTGGTTTCCATGCGCATTCCACATGAGCGCGGCGATACCGTTTCGCTGGTCGAGCGCCAGCTCAAGCTGCTGCGTGAGCGCAATATCGAAATGCGCCATCGCCTGTCGCAGTTGATGGACGTCGCACGAGACAACGATCGCCTGTTCGAGAAGACCCGTCGCCTGAATCTGGCGCTGATGGACGCCACGAGTCTGGATGAACTGGTCATCGCGGCCGAAGACAGCCTGCGTCAGGAATTTCAGGTGCCCTTCGTCAGCCTGATCCTGTTCAGCGACAACCCTGCCGCCGTCGGCCGCTGGGTCAGCAGTGCCGAAGCGCAGCGGGCCATTGGCGGGCTGATCGGAGAGAAGACGGTGTGCGGAGCGCTGCGTGAGCACGAGCTGGCGTTCCTATTCGGTGCTGAGCAGAGCAAGGAAGTCGGATCGGCCGCTGTCGTGACACTCAACCATCTGGGTCTGCACGGTGTGCTGGCGGTCGGCAGTCGCGACCCTCAGCATTACAAAAGCTCGGTCGGCACGCTGTTTCTTGGTTATATCGCCGATGTTCTCGGACGGCTTGTGCCACGCTTCACCCACTCGCTCCGCTCGGTACGCTAGCTCATGGAAAACTACCTGGATGCCTACTGCACTCACCTGCGCAGTGAGCGCCAGGTCTCGCCGCACACGCTCGACGCTTATCGCCGCGACCTGAACAAGGTGCTCGCCTATTGCGAGAAGGCCGAAGTGTCGAGCTGGAGCGATCTGGACATCCGTCATCTGCGCAGCTTCGTCGCCCGCCAGCATCAGCAGGGGCAGTCTTCTCGTAGCCTGGCGCGAATGCTGTCTGCCGTGCGCGGGTTGTATCAGTACCTGAATCGCGAAGGTGTCTGCCAGCACGATCCGGCCAGCGGCCTGACACCACCTAAAGGCGAGCGACGACTGCCCAAGACGCTGGACACCGATCGTACCGCGCAGCTGCTGGACGGCGCCGTTGAAGATGACTTTCTGGCGCGCCGTGATCAGGCCATTCTTGAGCTGCTTTACTCCTCCGGTTTGCGCTTGTCTGAATTGACCGGGCTGAATCTGGATCAGCTCGATCTGAGTGCCGGGCTCGTTCAGGTATTGGGCAAAGGCAGCAAGACCCGCGTATTGCCGGTTGGCAGCAAGGCCAGACAGGCGCTCGAAGCCTGGTTGCCGATGCGCGCCCTGGCGGGACCGCAGGACGATGCCGTGTTCATCAGTCAGAAAGGCACACGCCTGGGGTCGCGCGCTATCCAGAAACGTCTCAAAGCGGCTGGGGAGCGTGAGCTGGGACAGAATCTGCATCCGCACATGCTGCGACACTCCTTTGCCAGCCATTTGCTGGAGTCGTCACAGGATCTGCGAGCGGTTCAGGAATTACTGGGCCACGCGGATATCAAAACCACACAAATCTATACGCATCTAGACTTCCAGCATCTGGCGACCGTATACGACGGTGCCCACCCGCGCGCCAAACGCAAAGGATCTGCCCATGATTAAGCTCATCACCTTCGATCTGGACGACACCCTTTGGGATACCGCGCCGGCCATCGTGGGCGCCGAAGCCGCACTGCGCGACTGGCTGACCGAACATGCCCCATTGCTGGGACCGGTGCCGGTCGAGCATCTCTGGGAAATTCGTACCCGGCTGGTCGAGGCAGAACCTTCGCTCAAGCACCGGATCAGCGCACTGCGCCGTCAGGTGTTGTTTCACGCGCTGGAAGATGCAGGGTATGACGCCGAACAGGCGCAGGATCTTGCTGACAAAAGCTTCGAGGTATTCCTGCACGGCCGGCACCAGGTTCAGATCTTTCCCGATGTACAGCCGACCCTCGAAATTCTCGCCAAGACGTTCACCCTGGGCGTGATCACCAACGGCAATGCCGATGTACGCCGGCTCGGGCTTGCAGACTATTTCGCGTTTGCCTTGTGCGCCGAAGATCTGGGCATCGGCAAGCCGGATCCGGCGCCGTTTCTCGAAGCCTTGCGCCGCGGCAATGTCGACGCCAGTACTGCCGTCCACATTGGCGATCATCCCAGCGACGATATTGCCGGTGCCCAACGCGCCGGCATGCGCGCCATCTGGTATAACCCGCAAGGCAAAGCGTGGGATGCCGACAAGCTGCCGGATGCGGAAATCCATAACCTGTCGCAATTGCCCGAGGTCCTCGCGCGCTGGGCCTGAAGGTTTAGCTGCGCACCTGTCGCGAGCTGCGCTCCCTCCCACGTTGAGCACTCTCCATTGTGGGTGGGAGCGCCAGCTCGCGACGGCTGCCCTACAGTCATCCAGCAATCAACCGCCCAAAAAAAAGCCCGCAGCGACAGCGGGCTTTTCCATACGACGTTGCAGCCTCAGATCGGGCGGCTGCCGTATTTGTTGTCAGGCTTCTTGGGCGGATCGGCGACCACGTTGGCCTCCACTTCCTGCACCTTGCCACCACGTGCCAGGAATTCTTCCATGGCCCGGGCAAGAGCATCACGCTCCTTGTTCTTGGCTTCTACACTCGGCAGCTCATCGATCGATACCGCAGCCTTGGCCTTGCCCTTCGTGGGGGCGGCCGCAACCTCGGCACCATCGTCAGCGTCGGCGGCGTCGTCTTCAGGAGCAGCAGCAAGCTCCTCGCCGTCTTCTTCGCCTTCCAGGTCGTCTACCAGATCATCGTTGTCGTCGTCGCTCATGTTCTACCTCATGACTTGCGAAAGCAGATTAGTTATAGCCCAGCAGCCCCGAAAACCAAGGCTGTCGGAAAAAATTCAATAACCGCCATGGTTGGCGATCATGCCCATTCACCCTGAAGGGTTGCAAGGACGTTACGAGCACCACCGGCATCCCGGTGCTCGCCCAGATAAACACCTTGCCAGGTGCCCAGCGCCAGTCGCCCCGCCGTAATCGGCAAAATCAGCTGGCAGCCTAGCAAACTGGCCTTGAAGTGCGCCGGCAGATCGTCAGGACCTTCGTCGTTGTGTTCGTAACCGTCAGCGCCTTGCGGCACCACACGGCTGAAGAACCGCTCGAAGTCTCGACGCACCGCCGGGTCGGCATTCTCGTTGACGGTCAACGAGGCCGAGGTATGTTGCAACCACAGATGCAGCAGCCCGACACGGCAACCGCGCAGCTGTGGCAAGCCTGCGATCAGTTCGTCAGTTACCAGATGAAACCCGCGCGGCCTGGCCTTGAGGGTAATTCTGGATTGATGCCACATACCGTTCTCCGTACGTTCGGCGCGCATTCTAACTCGCCTGTCAAAAAAGCAAAGCGCGCGTTAATGCGGCTTTTGGACGAGTTGACAACGATGTAGCTGATCATCCTTGACGGGCTTTAACGGGCCGCCGAAATCCTTGTCGACGGCAACATCAATGACAGCGAAAGCTTGCAGTTGATTCACATACTGCAGATAAAAAAAATGCCCGGAGACCGGGCATTTTTGTTTCCGAGGCAGTGGCCGGTTACAAGTTGTAGCCACGCTCGTTGTGTTGCGCAAGGTCCAGACCCACAGACTCTTCTTCTTCGGTGACACGCAGGCCCATGACCGCGTCCAGCACCTTGAGGATGATGAAGGTCACGATCGCGGTGTAGACCACTGTGAACGCTACGCCTTTGAACTGAACCCAGACCTGTGCGCCGATATCGGTCACAGTGCCGAAGCCGCCCAGAGCAGGGGCTGCGAACACGCCGGTCAGGATCGCGCCGACGATACCGCCAACGCCGTGTACGCCGAATGCATCGAGGGAGTCATCGTAGCCCAGCTTGCGTTTGAGGCTGGTAGCGCAGAAGAAGCAGATCACGCCAGACGCCAGACCAATGACCAGTGCGCCCATCGGACCAACGGTGCCGGCAGCCGGGGTGATTGCAACCAAGCCTGCAACCACGCCCGATGCGATACCCAGTGCGCTTGGCTTACCGTGAGCGACCCATTCAGCGAACATCCAGCCCAGAGCAGCGGCGGCGGTTGCGATCTGAGTCACCAGCATCGCCATGCCGGCGGTGCCGTTGGCAGCAGCGGCAGAGCCTGCGTTGAAGCCGAACCAGCCGATCCACAGCATCGCGGCGCCGACCAGGGTATAACCCAGGTTATGCGGAGCCATCGGAGTGGTCGGGAAGCCCTTGCGCTTGCCCAGTACCAGGCACGCCACCAGGCCTGCAACACCGGCGTTGATGTGAACCACGGTGCCGCCTGCGAAGTCCAGAACGCCCCAGTCCCACATCAGGCCGCCAACGCCGCCCCAGACCATGTGCGCGATTGGCGCGTAAACCAGTGTGAACCAGATGGCCATGAACACCAGCATCGCGGAGAACTTCATGCGTTCGGCGAAAGCACCCACGATCAGCGCCGGGGTGATGATGGCGAATGTCATCTGGAAGGTAACGAATACCGCTTCAGGGAACAGAGCGGCCGAGCCTGTGATGCTCGACGGTGTGATGCCTGCCAGGAACGCTTTGCCCAGGCCGCCCACGAAGGAATTGAAATTGACGACGCCTTCTTCCATGCCGGTGGCGTCGAACGCCAGGCTGTAGCCGTACACGACCCACAGAATGCTGATCATGCCGGTGATGGCGAAGCATTGCATCATGACGGACAGAACGTTTTTCGAGCGAACCATGCCGCCGTAGAACAGCGCCAGGCCTGGAATAGTCATGAACAGGACCAGCGCGGTGGCGGTCAGCATCCATGCGGTGTCGCCGGAATTGAGAACAGGTTCGGCGACCGGATCAGCCGCCAGGGCCAAACCAGGTAATGCGAGGGACAACAGGGCTCCTAGCCCTGCGAATTGACGCAGAGTCATATTGTTTTCTCCTGGGGCTTTTGGGGGTTGGCGGCTTAAATGGCGTCGGTATCGGTTTCGCCGGTACGGATGCGGATGGCCTGTTCCAGGTTCACCACGAAAATCTTGCCGTCGCCGATCTTGCCGGTGTTGGCAGCCTTGGTGATGGCCTCGATCACGCGATCCAGATCCTTGTCGTCAATGGCGACATCAATCTTCACCTTGGGAAGAAAGTCGACTACGTATTCAGCACCGCGATACAGCTCAGTGTGACCCTTCTGGCGACCGAAGCCTTTGACCTCGGTAACGGTGATGCCCTGCACGCCGATTTCCGACAACGACTCGCGTACGTCGTCCAGCTTGAACGGCTTGATGATTGCAGTGACTAGCTTCATGAAACTTTCTCCCGAATTGGTGGACTTGCCCCAGGAAAACAAACCCGACTCAAGTCTAAGCGCAGTGCCTGGCTTTGTAACGCGTCGGTCGCCGGATGAGCCGGACCAACTCCAGAAACCGCTTCTGACGAAACATTCCCCGCTCCGCCTGCCGCACTGCCTTCGTCACAGCGACTGCATCAGTGCATGGGTCACTTGGCTCTAAGCAGAAAGCTTGCCATTTCCTCCAAAGGCTCGAAATTCGGGCCTTCCGACCCTGTTGAAGGGGTTGTAAGTTGCTTCGAAGCGTAAGCGGCGCACAACAACAGTGCGTATGTGCACGGCGGTGTGCTCACAAAGCGTGCATTGCCGGTGTCACAAAATGTCTATAACCCTTGCGTGCTACACTGCCGGCCATTCAGATTCGGGGAAAACGATCATGCTCGCGCCAAAAGCTTTCCTGGACGCCTTGAGCGGCCACGCCTCCCGCCTTTTCAACGGCGAAAACCCTCTGCCTCGCAATGAATTCGAGACCCAGTTCAAGGCACTGCTGCACAGCGCGTTCAGCAAACTCGATATGGTCAGCCGGGAAGAGTTCGACAGCCAGATGGCCGTCCTCGCCCGTACCCGCGCCCGCCTTGAGGCGCTGGAAGCCAAAGTGGCCGAGATGGAAGAAAAGGCTAGTGCGCC
>JARDZH010000127.1 GCA_029240955.1 Pseudomonas sp.
GCGCTCACGCAGACGCAAAAGCATTTGGTCGGCACAGGCCTGCCGCTGGCTGGCGTCCAGCCCTGCGATATGCGTAAGCGCGTGAGCCAGCCTTTCGGCATCGCCCAACGGAAACAGCACGCCGACACCTTCCACCACTTCCTTGGCACCACCGCAGGCAGTGGCGACCAGCGGAACGCCGGCAACCATGGCTTCGAGAAGCACCATGCCGAACGGCTCGTGATCCGAGCTCAGGGCAAACACGTCGAAGGCCTTGAAGTAACGCCGCGCTTCGGGGACCTGCCCCAGGAACAGGACTTGCGCACCTATGCCAAGCGCCAGCGCGAGATCCTTGAGTGACTGTTCAAGTCGCCCTTGCCCCAGAATCACCAGCTGGCTGTTTTCGGGCAGGTTGGGCAACGCCTGCGCGAAGCCGCGCAGCAGCGTAGCTTGATCCTTGTCAGCATGCAGTCGGCCGACATTGCCAACGATCCAGGCATCTGGCAACAGACCCAATTCGGCCCGAGCATCCTCGGCGCTGAATTGGCTGCCCTGCAACTGTTCGATGTCGATCCGGTTATACAGCGTCTGGATCCGCTCGGCAGGCCACTTGGGCAACTGCTCGCGCAGGTTGTCTCGTACCGCGTCCGACACGCCCAGCAGGCTCAAACGCTTTCTGAACAGATGAGCAAACAGCTTGCGCGAGCCTCGATCGTAAACACCGAAGGCATGCTGTACCGCAATGACGGGCAACTTTGTGGCCAGCATCGCGATATAGGTAGGCTTGAACCTGTGCGCAATACAGAAGGTGAACGGCCGCGAAGCGGCGATCCTGCGCAGATCGCGGATCGCCCCGAGCTTCAGGCCCCGAATGGCGCTGGAACTGTACTCGAGGAACAACACTTCGTCCGAGCCGCAGTCCGCCACCACGTCGGGATCGGCCGCGCCGGTCAGGAAGACAGTCGTCACCTTGTAACCCTTGCCGGCGAACAGGCTCGCGTACTGCCGTGCGCAGTCCAGAAACGGCCCGTCATAGCCGTGACAGAACTGCAACACATGGTGTTCAGTCGAGCGCGTCATAGGTCTCCACGCCGTCCTTGACCACCAGAATGTCTTCCATGATCAGGTACTGCAGATCGGAGCCGAAGAACATGTTCAGCGCATCGGTCGGCGAGCAGATCATGGGTTCGCCACGACGATTGAGCGAGGTGTTGAGCGACACACCGTTGCCGGTCAGCTCTTCGAGCGCTTTCATCATGTCGTAGTAGCGCGGGTTGTATTCGCGCTTGAGCACCTGGGCGCGAGACGTGCCGTCTTCATGAACGACTTCCGGCACGCGGGTTTTCCATTCTTCCGCCACTTCGAAGGTGAAGGTCATGAACGGAGCCGGATGATCGATCTTGATCATCTGCGGCGCGACGGTGTCGAGCATCGACGGGCAGAAAGGTCTCCAGCGCTCGCGGAACTTGATCTGATGGTTGATACGGTCAGCCACGCCCGCCACGCTCGGGCAGCCGATGATCGAACGACCGCCCAGTGCGCGCGGACCGAACTCCATGCGCCCCTGGAACCAGGCCACCGGGTTGCCTTCGACCATGATTTTGGCGATGCGCTGCGGAGTGTTTTCGATCTGGCGCCATACCGGCTTGCTCGGGTGACGAGCGCAAGCGGCGATGACATCTTCGTTGCTGTAGGCCGGGCCGAGGTAGACGTGTTCCATCTTCTCGACCGGCACGCCGCGAGCATGGGACACGTAGGCCGCAGCGCCCACCGCCGTGCCGGCGTCGCCGGAGGCTGGCTGCACGAACAGCTCCTTGACCTCGGGACGCGCGATGATGCGCTGGTTGAGCTTGACGTTCAGCGCGCAGCCGCCGGCGAAAGCGATCTTGCCGGTTTCCTTGAGGATGTCACCCAGATAGTGATCCATCATCTGCAGCGCCAGCTTCTCGAACAGCGCCTGCATGCTGGCGGCGTAATGAATGTACGGCTCATCGGCGACATCGCCGACGCGCTTGGGACCCAGCCACTCGATCAGCTTGGGCGAGAAGTAGAAGCCTTTGCCATTCTCTTTGTAGCGGCGCAGGCCGATCACGTTGGCCAGTTCGGTGTTGATCACCAGCTCGCCGTTCTCGAAACTCGCCAGACGCGAGAAATCATATTTGCTGGCGTCGCCGTACGGCGCCATGCCCATGACCTTGAACTCGCCGTCGAGCATTTCGAAACCCAGGAGCTCGGTGATCGCACCGTACAGACCGCCCAGCGAGTCGGGATCGAAGAATTCCTTGATCTTGTGGATCTTGCCGTTTTCACCGTAACCGAAGAAGGTCGTGGCGTATTCGCCCTTGCCGTCGATGCCCATGATCGCGGTTTTTTCTTTGAAACCGGAGCAGTGGTACGCGCTGGAAGCGTGGGCCAGGTGGTGTTCGACCGGCTCGATCTTGATCTTTTTCGGATCAAAGCCCAGTTGCTCAAGGCACCACACGATCTTGTTGCGATAGCGCTTGTAGCGGCGGTTGCCCATCAGCAGCGCATCGAGCGCACGATCCGGGGCATACCAGTAGCGTTTGGCGTAGTGCCAGCGCGCCTTGCCGAACAGGCTGATCGGCGCGAACGGGATGGCGACCACATCGACATCCGAAGGCTTGATGCCCGCTTGCTCCAGGCAGAACTTCGCAGACTCGTAGGGCATGCGGTTCTTTGCGTGCTTATCGCGAACGAAGCGCTCTTCTTCGGCCGCTGCTACCAGCTTGCCGTCGATGTAGAGCGCGGCCGAAGGATCATGGCTAAGGGCGCCGGACAGGCCAAGGATCGTCAATGCCACTGGGGTTTAGCCTCTTTAGTCTGCATACGGGCGCAGCACGCCCGAAAATGATGTGTGTCCCTGCAAGGTCGGCCGGGGACAGCTAAAGCGCGGGATTATAGCGTAATGACCGGCGATTTGGCTCGGGGGCTGAAATGTCGCGACGCGTCCGACTGCCAGGCGGTTCAGGCCCAGAGCGTCGGTGGTTCCCGCACATTCAATAATTATGTATGTCCTCGCCGCGCCCCGCTTCTGATTGATTGAGATGGTCCACGAATGGGCCATTGACCTCCCCGACCATGGCCCCGATCAAACGTCAGCGCCTTTCGAGCGCTTATCGGAAGCACCACCAGATGCAGACATTCACACCCGTTCACCCGCTCCCCAGCGAAACCCATCCCGCAGCGGCTGCAGCCCTGCGAAACCTGGTTGCTCTGCGCAGCGACCTGGATGCAGAGCTCGCCGCCCTCCCCGAACTACCTTCGTGTGCGCCGGACGAAACCCTGGAAGAACCAGCCATTGCCGAGCTGGTGCAGCATGTCGGCGATTACTGGTCGAGCACCAGCCTCACGGGAGAAAGCCGCTACCAGAAGTTTTGTAGCGCGATGCAACAAGCGTTGTGGGACGAAGTGCATCTCAAGGTTCATGAGCGCGATCTTGAACCGCGCCATATTGCCTGCCTCCCCGCATCATCCGACGCCATTGGCCCGGACCTGACGGCGTGCGGCCTTTATCTGCAGCTTGCCGACGACGAGGAAACGCAAGTCAGCGGCGCGCTGTGCCTGATTCATGAGCAAGGTCAGGTGTTGCTGACGCTACCCGGCGCTAGTGCGATCGGGTTCGCCAGCCTGACCGAAATGCGCGTCACCCTTGCGCACTGGCTCAACTCACCGACACTCAAGCACGTGCTGCTCAACGCTATCGCGCAGCCGCACCGAGATCGTCTGAAGGCCATCGATCAGGACCCGGACGTGTACCCGGAGCCTTACACGGCTGCGGATTTTCGCCTGCCGGATATCCAGGTCGCGCCATTCCGACACATGCTTCACAGCCTGTTGAACAAGCAGCTGGAAGACCTGCGCTATGCCTGCTGTCAGCCGGGCCATGGCGACTCCGAAGGCCGCGGGCGCCAGATCAAGGCCGCCATCGACATGGACGGTCTGTTGGGGCCGAGCGCCATGCTGGAGCTGCGCGAACGCCATTACCGGCAACGACGCGAGCGGCAGAACCTGCCCGACTGGATCAAGTTCGCAGACCGGCAACAGCTGGACGCCTACACCGAGCAGGTGCGCCATTACGACCGGACCCTTGCCACCGTGCTGAGCGTACTGGGGGCAGCCGCTTCGCCTGAGCATTTTGCCGCAGCGCATGTGCGGCGACGACTGGCCGACGACCTTGGGCTCGATCTTGACCCGACGCAGGTCAGCATCAGTACACGCCGCACTCTGCCCCTGACCGGGGAAACCTGTACCACCGTCCGCACGCTGGTTGAACTGGCGCTGTATGGCCTGCATCCGGACGATCTGATCCCCGGCTCGGATTTTCTCAATCAGACAACGCTGAGTTTGAGTGGCGAGGTGCCTGAGTCAGAGCGCTCACTGCCAAGCGTCGGTTATATCGCACAGCTCGTGGATGAGCTGGACCTGCGCGTCAGATTCGGGGAGTACCAGCGAACGGCGTACGACAATCCGGAGCATCGACGCCTTATCGCCCTGCTGGTCCGGACCCGAATCACCACCCAGGCCTTCGCGGCCAAAATGCAGGGCCATATTCGACCCGCTGACTTTTCCATCATTGAAGCTGCCGACACGGCCGGGTCGGCAGCGTCGCCCGCGCCCGGTATCCAGCAGATAAGGCTGGCCGGGCGCTACACCATGGGCAAGCTGCTAGTGTTTTGCGGCAATGATGAACAAGGCCGGCCGCAAAGACTGGTCATGGTCGCCGCCGATGCGCCGTTATCCCAGCGTTTCAAAGCCTTCGACAACCCCAGGCAGCTGGATCACGAACTGCTGGGCTGGCTGAGCTCGGACGCGATGCGTGACTATCTGCTGAGTCAGGTGGAGGTTTCTGACCGCGCCGAACTGGGCCAGCTACTGGCCGCCCTCAAGCTCAAACCTTATCCGGAAAGTAGCTTCATTCAGCGGGTCGACCTCTCCGATTACGAGGGAGGGCTGCAGGCTTTCGTCGAGGATCACGTGCGAGTCGCACTGTCGGAACAGGCACGGCACACGCCCGATTGGTATCTGCAAGCCAGTCGCGATCAGCGCCGCGAACTGCTCGCACTGGAAGACGCCGCCGCTGGCGCGCTGCGCAACTACAACGCCAGGCCACACACGCGCGTGCAGCCATTCGAGCAATACGCCCATGAGCGCGCCAGCCTGCAGATCGCCCGACTGCTGGAGCTTCCTGTTGGGGAAGTGGACCCGGACCACATCATCATCTACAGCGAGCGCGAGACGGTCAGTTACACCGACATGCTGCTCAATGGTTACGACGACAGCCTAGGGCTGAGCCGCACCGCAGCCGACACTCATGCCAAATTCAGCGGCCCGACAGGCGTCGACCTGAGCAAGCTGACGCCTGAGCGGGTGACAGGCTCGGTCCGTGGCAAATGGCTGGGTGACGATTATATTGCGCTTGTGAAAAGCACTCTGCTCGATGCCGACAGCAGCGGATATGCGTACCGACGTCAGACCAGCCTGCTGATCACGCAGCTGAACATGCAGGCCGCTGCACTTCGCAGCCTGCTCAAGGGGCATATCAGTGAGCAGCAATATCAGTGGTTACGCGATGCCATAGACCGGGCGCATCTGAGCGACCACTACTCCCGCGAGCGTTATCCGCTTTACCCGTTGCAGATTCACGTCGATAAGCCCTTCATCGGCTCGCAACTGAGCGGTGTCGATCAACTGGTCATTCCGGATACCCGGCTGACCCACGTGGAAACCGTGCAAGGTTGTATTGCGGTGCTGCCAACCCAGATCCGGCAGGCGGCGCTGCTGTATACGCCGCAGGCGCCTGACGGGATCGAATTCCGTCTGTTCGGCAGTTTCAGCGATTCGCTGCACGCGCCAGGCATGCTCGATTACTACAAGGCCCGCTGCAGAACCCGATCACATAAGACCCTGGCGCTGTTCCTTGCCGACATGCGAAACGGCAACGCCAACAAAGCTCCGTTCCTGCCCAAAGACGCCATCACAGACTTTGCCGACACCTGCTTCAACCGCCCGATACTGCGCAGGCTTCGTGACGTAGAGGAAACCACGACCGGTCGTAGCGAGCTGCTGACCCGTCTGGTCTGGACCACTGTGGAAATCATTGCCTCTGTCGTCACCTTGCCGTTTCCGCCTGCAAGCTTTGCCGTGGGCCTGATGCTGTCGATGCATGACAGCGTGCGCGCGCTGAACGCCCTGCGCGACGGCGAAACGGAAGCAGCCAGCGTCTACGCACTGTCTTCGATGCTCAACAGCCTGGGAGCGGCGGGCGATCTGCACTCCGGAGTCAAAGGGTTCGGCGGGCCGCTCAAGCAGATCACTGCACGTCAGCGCGCCGAGCCACTCGCAGGTGCGCTGCAGCCGCTTCCATCCTTGCCGCGCTACGAAGAGCTG
>JARDZH010000128.1 GCA_029240955.1 Pseudomonas sp.
TTCAGCGGCTTGCCGCCCGGCAGTTGCAAGCGTTTCAACAACAAGGCGTCCTGGCCGCAGGCGACCAGGAGGCCGTCCTTGCTGGCGCCAAGAATCGTTCCCGGCGCGCCCTCGCCTTCAGCCAGGTCGGCGGCAAGAATCTTCACGGTTTCATCGTTCAAGGTGCTGTGGCAGACCGGCCAAGGGTTGAACGCGCGGATCAGCCGTTCCAGCTCATCGGCCGGACGGGTCCAGTCGAGGCGAGCTTCGTCCTTGTTCAGCTTGTGCGCATAGTTCGCCAGGCTGTCGTCCTGCACCTCGCCTGTCAGCGAGCCGTCGGCAAGACCGGCAATTGCTTGCAGAACAGCGGGCGGGCCGAGTTCAGCCAACCGGTCGTGCAGCGAGCCGCCGGTGTCTTGGGCGCTGATCGGCGTGACGGTCTTGAGCAGCATCGGGCCGGTGTCCAGCCCCGCTTCCATGCGCATCACGGTCACGCCGCTTTCCACGTCACCCGCCTGCACCGCGCGCTGGATCGGCGCTGCACCGCGCCAGCGCGGCAGCAGGGACGCATGGCTGTTGATGCAGCCCAATCGCGGAATATCCAGCACCGCCTGCGGCAGAATCAGACCATAAGCAACGACGACCATCAGGTCCGGCTTGAGCGCGGCCAGTTCACTTTGAGCTTCGGGATTGCGCAACGTCGGCGGTTGCAGAACCGGTATGTCGTGCTGCAACGCCAGCTGCTTGACCGGGCTCGGCATCAGCTTCTGACCCCGACCCGCTGGCCGATCCGGTTGCGTGTAGACCGCGACGATCTGGTGAGGGCTCTCGAGCAGGGCCTTGAGGTGTTCGGCGGCGAACTCTGGAGTGCCGGCGAAAACGATGCGCAGTGGCTCAGTCATGGGCTTCTCGTTGTTGAAATTAAAAAAGGCCTGAATCAGGCCTTTTTTGGGGTGACGGGATCAGGCGTTCAGTTTGTGCTGTTTTTCCAGCTTCTTCTTGATCCGGTCACGCTTGAGATTGGAGAGGTAATCGACGAACAGCTTGCCGTTCAGGTGATCGCATTCGTGTTGAATGCAAACCGCGAGCAGGCCTTCGGCGATCAGCTCGTAGGGCTGGCCATCGCGGTCCAGCGCCTTGACGCGAACTTTCAGCGGACGGTCGACATTTTCATAGAAACCGGGGACCGACAGGCAGCCCTCCTGGTACTCGCCCATGTCGTCCGTCAGGGTTTCGATCTCGGGGTTGATGAACACCCGGGGCTCGCTGCGATCTTCGCTGAGGTCCATGACGACCACGCGCTTGTGAACGTTGATCTGAGTCGCCGCCAGACCGATGCCAGGAGCCTCGTACATGGTTTCAAACATGTCGTCGACCAACTGGCGGATGCCGTCGTCTACTATCGAGACGGGCTTGGCGATGGTGCGCAGGCGCGAATCGGGAAATTCGAGAATGTTTAGGATGGCCATATACGTAAGAGCTGCACTGTAAGGTAAAGTCAAAATCGGCTGCCGGCTCGGGATATCGAAGCGGGGCAGGCCTGACAACGAGCCTGTTGGGACTCTATGTTCACGCGAAGCACCATGATAAAGGGATTCACCGCATGAGGAAATCACTACTCGCCCTGCTGCTGTTGACCGCAAGCGGTCTTGTCCAGGCGCAAGTGCAGCTCAGGGAAGGCCATCCGCAGCGCTACACCGTCGTTCCCGGGGATACGCTCTGGGATATTTCCGGAAAATTTCTCAGCGAACCCTGGAAGTGGCGCGAAGTCTGGCGTGCCAATCCGCAGGTGCGTGACCCGGATCTGATCTACCCCGGCGACTCGCTGATCCTGTCTTATGTCGACGGGCAGCCGCGGGTGACGCTCAGTCGTGGTGAGTCACGCGGCACCATCAAGTTGTCACCGCGTGTACGCAGTACGCCGACCGTCGAAGCCATTCCGAGCATCCCGCTGGGTGCAATCAATGCCTTTTTGATCAGCAACCGCATCGTCGACAGCGCAGAGCAGTTCCAGGAAGCGCCTTATATCGTTGCCGGCAACGCCGAGCGCGTACTCAGTGGATCGGGCGACCGTATCTATGTCCGCGGCACGCTCGATCCCCAACACTCGGTGTACGGGCTGTTCCGCCAAGGCAAGACTTACACCGACCCGCAGACCGAAGAAGTGCTTGGCATCAACGCCGACAACATCGGCAGCGGTGAGATCGTCGCGACCGAAGGCGATGTCTCGACGCTGGTGCTGCAACGCTCGAATCAGGAAGTGCGGCTCGGGGATCGTCTGTTCAGCAGCGAAGAGCGTGCGATCAATTCAACTTTCATGCCCACTCCTCCGCAGACCGAGATCGACGGACTGATCCTCGACGTGCCTCGCGGCGTCACGCAGGTCGGCGAGTACGACGTGGTGACCCTGAACAAGGGTAAGCGCGATGGGCTGACGGAAGGCAACGTGCTGGCCATCTACAAGACCGGTGAAACGGTACGTGACCGGATCACCGGAGAGTCGGTAAAGATTCCAGATGAACGCGCAGGCTTGCTGATGGTGTTCCGCACTTACGACAAGCTCAGCTACGGGCTGGTGCTGCAGGCACAACGCTCAATGGCGGTTCTGGACAAGGTCCGTAATCCCTGACGCTATGTTTCAGTTCTGAGACGAGTTTTCCCACTCACGCACACGTTTTCAAATTGTTGTCAACAGAGTTATCCACAGGTTAGCCCTCATGAAGAGGGAGCGTTTAGATCAAGGACGATCTTATGCCGTTATTCGATAATGCCGCCATTTCACCCTCTGAACTCGAAGCGCGTCTACGCCTTCAACGTTTGCCGGAGGTCGGTCCTAAGCGTTTTTTCCGGCTGATCGAGGCGTTCGGTTCCGCCTCTGCCGCTTGTGCGGCGCCTGCCAGTGCATGGCGCGCATTGGGCTTGCCAGCGGCTTGCGCTGAGGGCCGGCGCGACCCGGCGGTACGGGACGGCGCCAGCGCCGCGCTGGCCTGGCTTGAGCGTCCGGGCCAGCATTTACTGGCCTGGGACGATACTCGTTACCCTGCTCTGTTGGCCCAGATAGCCGACCCGCCGCCGTTGATTTTCATTGCCGGCAACCCCGATATTCTGGAGCGGCCGCAGCTGGCAATGGTCGGCAGCCGCCGTGCCTCGAAGCCCGGCATGGACACCGCCGCAGCCTTTGCGCGGAGTCTGGCGGCGGCGGGTTTCGTCATCACCAGCGGTCTGGCGCTGGGTATCGACGGCGCCGCGCATCAAGGTGCACTGGCGGTTGGCGGGGCCACGATCGGCGTATTGGGCACTGGCATCGAAAAACTTTATCCACAGCGGCATCGGCAGCTTGCAGCGCAGATGGCGGCGCAAGGCAGCGCGGTCATTTCCGAGTTCCCGCTCGACGCACCGCCCAATGCCAGCAACTTTCCCAGACGTAACCGGATCATCAGCGGCTTGTCATTGGGCGTGATCGTGGTGGAGGCCAGCGTCGCCAGCGGCTCGCTGATTACCGCTCGACTGGCGGCCGAACAGGGTCGCGAGGTCTATGCCATACCCGGCTCGATCCACCATCCGGGAGCGCGCGGCTGTCATCAGCTGATTCGTGACGGTGCGATCTTGGTCGAAACCGTGGACCACATTCTCGAAGCCTTGCAGCACTGGCAGAGAGTGACCCCAGCGGCTAACGAGCCGGTGGCGCAAACCGTCTGCGTTGACGAACATCCGCTGCTGGCACTGCTGCACGCTGCGCCTCACAGCAGCGAAGCGCTTGCCGCGTCGAGCGGGTGGCCGTTATCCAGAGTGCTGGCGGCACTCACCGAACTGGAACTGGACGGCCGGATCAGCAACGAAGCAGGACGATGGTTCGCACGGGTGCGCAGAGGTTAAACTGCGCGGCACGATTGAGTGGAGATAAGCAATGGTCAGCAGTTGGCGTGTGCAACAAGCCGCTCGAGAAATTCGAGCCGGAGCGGTGATTGCCTACCCAACCGAAGCGGTCTGGGGGCTTGGGTGTGATCCTTGGGACGAAGAGGCGGTCTATCGCCTGCTCGCCATCAAGTCGCGGCCTGTGGATAAAGGGCTGATCCTGATCGCCGACAACATCCGTCAGTTCGACTTCTTGTTCGAAGACTTCCCGGAGCTGTGGCTGGACCGAATGGCCAGCACGTGGCCCGGACCCAACACCTGGCTGGTGCCGCATCAGAACCTGCTGCCGGACTGGATCACGGGTGTGCATGAAACCGTCGCCCTGCGCGTCACTGATCACCCGACCGTGCGTGAACTCTGCGCGCTGGTAGGGCCGCTGATTTCCACGTCGGCCAACCCCGCGGGTCGGCCTTCGGCACGCAGTCGCTTGCGTGTGGAGCAGTATTTCCGCGGACAGATCGATCTGGTGCTTGGCGGCAGCCTGGGCGGCCGCCGTCACCCGAGTGTGATTCGCGATATCGCAACCGGGCAGGTCGTCCGGCCCGGCTGAGAAACGCGGGTATCACGGGATCAGAATGGTCGATCCCGTGGTGCGCCGCGCGGATAGCTCGGTCTGCGCCAACGCGGCGTCCTTGAGAGCGTATTGCTGGATGTCGTTGACCTTGAGCTTGCCGCTGGCAAGCATGTCGAACAGCTCATCCGCCATCGCCTGCAGGTTCTGCGCATTGTTGGCGTAGCTTCCCAGTGTGGGACGGGTCACGTACAGCGAGCCTTTCTGGGCCAGAATGCCGAGATTGACGCCTGCGACAGGACCAGACGCATTGCCGAAGCTGACCAGCAGACCACGCGGTGCCACGCACTCCAGCGAGGTCAGCCAAGTGTCCTGTCCCACGCCGTCGTAAACCACCGGGCATTTCTTGCCGTCAGTCAGCGCCAGCACGCGAGCAGCGACATCTTCATGGCTGTAATCGATGGTTTCCCATGCGCCCAGCGCTTTGGCATGCGCAGCTTTCTCGGGCGAGCTGACCGTGCCGATCAGCTTTGCGCCCAGCGCCTTGGCCCACTGGCAAGCGAGCGAGCCCACGCCGCCAGCGGCCGCATGAAACAGAATGGTGTCGCCTGGCTTGACCTGATACGTCTGGCGCAACAGGTATTGCACCGTCAGGCCTTTGAGCATCACCGCTGCGGCCTGTTCGAAGCTGATGGAATCTGCCAGCTTGACCAGATGCGCTTCCGGCAGCGTATGCAGATCGCTGTAGCTGCCCAGCGGACCGGTGGCATAGGCCACGCGGTCGCCCACTTTGAAACGGCTCACCTCGGCACCCACGGCTTCAACCACGCCAGCACCTTCAGTGCCCAGGCCGGACGGCAGGGACGGCGCAGGATAAAGCCCGCTGCGGTAATAGGTGTCGATGAAGTTCAGGCCGATCGCCTTGTTACGCACGAGCACGTCCTGCGGACCGGGAGCGGCGGGTTCGAACTCGACATACTCGAGCACTTCGGGCCCACCGATTGCGCTGAACTGGATACGCTTTGCCATTTGCTGTCTCCATGCTGGTTGATTGCGATGCCCTATCGGACGCTTTCGCCTGACCTTCGTCAACTGCGAACCCCCGCCAGCCGGTGGTATGCTACGCGCCAGCCTGCCCACGCCCCTGTCATTTCGGGCGTCCGGACGTTTGAAGCCAGTTTCAAAGGATCGCCATGAACACCCGCACCGAGGCCGTCAAAGCCTATCTGCTCGACCTGCAAGACCGGATTTGCGCTGCTCTGGAAGAGGAAGACGGCAGCGCTCGCTTCGTCGAAGACGCCTGGACCCGTCCGGCGGGCGGCGGCGGTCGCACGCGCGTCATCGAGAATGGCACTGTGATCGAGAAGGGCGGGGTCAACTTCTCTCATGTGTTCGGCAGCAACCTGCCGCCTTCTGCAAGCGCGCATCGGCCAGAACTGGCGGGGCGCGGCTTCGAGGCGCTGGGCGTGTCGCTGGTGATCCATCCGCACAACCCGCACGTCCCAACCTCTCACGCGAACGTGCGGTTCTTCATCGCCGAGAAGGAAGGTGAAGAGCCGGTCTGGTGGTTCGGCGGCGGTTTCGATCTGACGCCTTACTACGGCGTCGAGGAAGACTGCATCCACTGGCACCGGGTCGCCGAACGCGCCTGCGCGCCCTTCGGTGAAGACGTCTACCCGCGTTACAAAGCCTGGTGCGACAGCTATTTCCACATCAAGCATCGCAACGAGCCGCGCGGCATCGGTGGACTGTTCTTCGACGACGTGAACCAGTGGGATTTCGACACCAGCTTCGCCTTCCTGCGTGCTATCGGTGACGCGTTCATCGAGGCGTACCTGCCCATCGTGCGCCGTCGCAAGGCTGCGGCCTACACCGTGCAGCATCGTGAATTTCAGGAATTCCGTCGCGGGCGCTACGTCGAGTTCAACCTGGTGTACGACCGCGGCACGCTGTTCGGCCTGCAATCAGGCGGCCGTACCGA
>JARDZH010000129.1 GCA_029240955.1 Pseudomonas sp.
GTGTTGGCGATGCCGCCGCCGACAATCAGTTGGTTGCATTTTTCGCTGAGGCTGTTGAGCACGTCCAGCTTGGTAGAGACTTTGGAGCCGGCGACGATGGCGGCCATCGGCTGCGCAGGATTGCCAAGCGCCTTGCCCAGCGCGTCCAGTTCGGCTGCCAGCAGAGGGCCGGCAGCGGCGACTTTGGCGAACTTGGCGACGCCGTGGGTCGAGCCTTCTGCACGGTGGGCGGTGCCGAAAGCGTCCATCACGAACACATCACACAGAGCGGCGTATTTCTGAGCCAGCTCGTCAGCGTTCTTTTTCTCGCCCTTGTTGAAGCGTACGTTCTCGAACAGCACGATCTCGCCCGGTTTGACGTCGACACCGTCCAGGTATTGCTCAACCAACGGCACCTCGCGGCCTAGCGCCTTGCTGAGGTAATCAGCGACAGGCTTGAGGCTGTTTTCAGCCGAAAACTCGCCTTCGGTTGGCCGACCCAGGTGTGAGCACACCATGACGGCGGCGCCCTTCTCCAGCGCCAGCTTGATGGTCGGCAGCGATGCAAGAATGCGTGCGTCGCTGGTGACCACACCGTCCTTGACCGGAACGTTGAGGTCTTCGCGGATCAGTACACGCTTACCTTGCAGATCGAGGTCGGTCATCTTCAACACGGTCATGAGGCGTTCCTGTTTTTACTGTTATTGGTCCGCGACGCGCAGGAAGTGGTCCGCGACGTCGAGCATTCGATTGGCAAAACCCCATTCATTGTCGAACCAGGCCAGCAGGTTGACCAGCCGGGGGCCGGAAACGCGGGTCTGGCTGGCGTCGACTATCGCCGAATGCGGGTCATGGTTGAAATCACAACTGGCGTGCGGCAACTCGGTGTATGCCAGCAAGCCCTTGAGCGGGCCGCGGGTAGCGGCTTCGCGCAAGATCCGGTTGATCTCGACAGCATCGGTATCACGCGCCGTTTGCAGCGTAATGTCCAGACACGAGACGTTGACCGTGGGTACGCGAACTGCTTTGGCCTGAATTCGGCCGGCAAGTTCCGGGAGCAACCGCTCAATTCCGCGAGCCAGGCCTGTAGACACCGGAATGATCGACTGAAAGGCCGAGCGCGTACGGCGCAGGTCTTCGTGGTGATAAGCGTCGATCACCGGCTGGTCGTTCATCGCCGAGTGAATGGTAGTGATGGTGATGTAATCCAGGCCCAACGCTTCGTCCAGCAAGCGCAACAGCGGAACGCTGCAGTTGGTGGTGCAGGAGGCCGCCGATACCAGCAACTCATTGCCGGTCAGTTGCTGCTGGTTGACGCCGAACACGACGGTCGCGTCGACATCGCCCTCGCTGGCCATCGGTTGGGAAAACAGCACCCGAGGCGCGCCAGCGTCGAGAAAACGCTGACCGTCTTCACGGGTGTTGTAGACACCTGAACATTCGAGCACCAGATCGACTTCCAGCGCTGCCCAGTCAATACCTTCGGGGGTCGGACTGCGCAGTACGCGAATCTTGTGGTCGTTGATGTGCAGGTATTGCCCTTCGACCCGCACTTCGCCCGGAAACCGGCCGTGTGTGGAGTCGAAGCGCGTGAGGTATTCAAGGCTGGCCATGTCGGCCAGATCGTTGATGGCAACGACTTCAAAACCCGCCTTCGCTCCCCGTTCGCACAATGCACGCACGACGCATCGACCAATGCGGCCGTAGCCGTTGAGAGCAACTTTGTAGGGGCGGGGCTGGGGCATGGTGTTCTCGCGGGCTTATTGCTATCCCGTAGGAGCACGCTTGCCCGCGACGAACGATAACTCGGTATGTCTGATGTATCGAGTTGTTCGTGTCGCGGGCAAGCGCGCTCCTACGGAGGGGCGCTGCGTTTTAGTCTTCGAGCAGCTCTTCAGCAGTGCTCAGCACGTTTTCCAGCGTGAAGCCGAACTCTTCGAACAGTGCAGGCGCAGGCGCCGACTCGCCGAAGGTGGTCATGCCGATCACGCGGCCTTCCAGACCAACGTACTTGTACCAGTAATCCGCGTGAGCAGCTTCGATGGCGATACGCGCGCTGACCTGCAGCGGCAGAACCGACTGCTTGTAGCCCGGGTCCTGAGCTTCGAAGACGCTGGTGCACGGCATGGAAACCACACGTACCTTGCGACCTTGCGCGGTCAGTGCGTCGAACGCCTGCACCGCCAGACCGATTTCCGAACCGGTGGAAATCAGGATCAGCTCAGGCTCGCCTTCGCAATCGCGCAGGACGTAACCGCCACGGGCGATGTCGGCCAGTTGCGCTTCGTCGCGCGCCTGGTGCGGCAGGTTCTGACGGGAGAAGATCAGCGCCGACGGGCCATCGTTACGCTCGATGGCGTATTTCCAGGCCACTGCCGATTCCACGGCATCGGCCGGACGCCAGGTGTCCAGGTTCGGCGTGGTACGCAGGCTGGTCAGCTGCTCGATCGGCTGGTGAGTCGGGCCGTCTTCGCCCAGACCGATGGAGTCGTGAGTGAAGACATGGATCACGCGCTTCTTCATCAGAGCGGCCATGCGCACGGCGTTGCGAGCGTATTCCATGAAGATCAGGAAGGTCGCGCCGTACGGTACGAAACCGCCGTGCAGGGCGATGCCGTTCATCATTGCGGCCTGACCGAACTCACGTACGCCGTAGTGCAGGTAGTTGCCGTTAGGGTCTTCGCCGGTGATGCTCTTGCAGCCTTTCCAGATGGTCAGGTTGGAACCCGCCAGGTCGGCCGAGCCGCCCAGGAATTCAGGCAGCAGCGGACCGAATGCGGTCAGCGTGTTCTGGCTGGCCTTGCGGCTGGCGATGGTTTCGCCTTTGGCGTTGACTTCGGCAACATAGGCAGCGGATTTTTCAGCGAAGTCGGCAGGCAGTTCGCCGCTCATGCGACGGATGAATTCGTTGGCCAGTTCCGGGTGAGCAGCGGAGTAGGCAGCGAAACGCTGGTCCCATTCAGCTTCTGCAGCCAGACCTTTTTCCTTGGCGCTCCACTCGGCATAGATATCAGCCGGGATTTCGAAAGGACCGTGGGTCCACTTGAGCGCGGCGCGGGTCAGGGCGATCTCGTCGGCACCCAGCGGCGCACCGTGGGATTCTTCCTTGCCCTGCTTGTTCGGCGAACCGAAACCGATGGTGGTCTTGCAGCAGATCAGCGTCGGCTGCTCGCTCTTGCGAGCGGTTTCGATGGCGGTCTTGATCTCGTCGGCGTCATGGCCGTCGACATTGCGGATGACCTGCCAGCCGTAAGCTTCGAAACGCTTGGGGGTGTCGTCGGTGAACCAGCCTTCGACTTCACCGTCGATGGAGATGCCGTTGTCATCATAGAACGCGATCAGCTTGCCCAGACGCAGGGTGCCGGCCAGCGACGCCACTTCGTGGGAGATGCCTTCCATCATGCAGCCGTCACCCATGAACACGTAGGTGTTGTGGTCGACGATGGTGTGGCCGGGACGGTTGAACTGCGCAGCGAGGGTCTTCTCGGCAGCGGCGAAGCCCACGGCGTTGGCGAAACCCTGGCCCAGCGGGCCGGTGGTGGTTTCAACGCCCGGGGTGTAACCGAATTCCGGGTGACCTGGCGTGCGGCTGTGCAGCTGGCGGAAGTTCTTCAGGTCGTCGATGGACAGGTCGTAGCCGGTCAGGTGCAGCAGCGAGTAGATGAGCATCGAACCATGTCCGTTGGACATGATGAAACGGTCACGGTCGGCGAACGCCGGGTTGGCCGGGTTGTGCTTCAGATAGTCGCGCCAAAGAACCTCGGCGATATCCGCCATGCCCATAGGGGCACCGGGATGGCCGCTGTTGGCTTTTTGCACGGCATCCATGCTGAGGGCACGAATGGCGTTGGCACGCTCACGACGGCTTGGCATCGCTGATCTCCTGGAAAGTAGGAATGGGATCGGAAAAAGACGGCCATTTTCCCTCAGGGACTGCCCGGGGGCAATGACAGATAGTAACCATAGGTTGTTTTTTCCCGGACGAACCCGTTATTTGGGCGCGAGCGCGAGGCTGCCGCTTCCCCGTGGATGCCAAAAACACGTCCGAAAGCCGCCCATCAATCAATATCAAAACTTTTTGATATTGGACTTGCGATGCACAGGATCGCTCTCTAGACTGCCTCGCTTATGAACCTGTCCATGCCAGCCCTTCGCCCTGACGATTGCGACGACCTCTCTGCCTTGTGCAAGGCCGGCGGCGATCCTTTGCGGCTGAACGTGCTGCGCGCGCTGAGCAACGATTCCTTCGGCGTGCTGGAGCTGGCGCAGATCTTCGCGATCGGTCAGTCAGGCATGAGCCACCACCTCAAGGTGCTGGCCCAGGCTGATCTGGTCGCGACGCGACGCGAGGGCAACGCGATTTTCTATCGACGCGCCCTGCCCCACACCGACCGGCCCGGTGGCAGACTCCACGCCGCGCTGCTTGAAGAGATCGACAGCCTGACGCTGCCGGCTGACGTACTGGAGCGGATTGCTCTGGTTCATCGCCAGCGGGCGCTGGCGAGTCAGGACTTCTTCGCTCGCACCGCCGAAAAGTTTCGCGCTCAGCAGGACCTGATCGCCGGGCTTGCCCAGTACCGCGACAGCCTGCTGGCGTTGCTCGACAAGCTGAGTTTCGGCCCCGGCGCCACGGTGCTGGAAGTCGGGCCGGGTGACGGCGGTTTTCTGCCTGAGCTGTCGCGCCGATTCGGCCACGTCATTGGCATGGACAACAGCCCGGCAATGCTGGAACTGGCCCGAGAACTTTGCAACCGTCAGGCATTGGCTAATGTCGAACTCCAGCTGGCCGATGCACTGTCAGACACTAAAGTGCATGCCGACTGCGTCGTATTGAACATGGTGCTTCATCACCTTGCGGCGCCAGCGGATGCGTTGAAACAGCTGGCCGGGCATGTAACACCAGGCGGCAGTCTGTTGATCACGGATTTGTGCAGCCACGACCAGAGCTGGGCCAGGGAGGCCTGTGGCGATCTCTGGTTGGGGTTCGAACAGGAAGATCTGGCCCGTTGGGCCATCGCTGCGGGGCTAGTTCCCGGGGATAGCCTCTATGTAGGCTTACGTAATGGTTTCCAGATTCAGGTCCGCCATTTTCAGCGACCGGCTGGCGACACTCACCATCGGTAAAATTCAGGAAACCCGTAGAGATGAGCGACTACTCACTTTTCACCTCCGAGTCCGTGTCCGAAGGGCACCCGGACAAGATCGCCGACCAGATTTCCGATGCGGTACTGGACGCCATCATCGCTGAAGACAAATACGCTCGCGTTGCGTGCGAAACCCTGGTCAAGACCGGCGTTGCGATCATCGCCGGCGAAGTGACCACTTCGGCATGGGTCGATCTGGAAGACATCGTGCGTAACGTCATCCTCGATATCGGCTACAACAGCTCCGACGTCGGTTTCGACGGCGCGACCTGCGGCGTGATGAACATCATCGGCAAGCAGTCGGTGGACATCGCTCAGGGCGTCGACCGCACCAAGCCTGAAGATCAGGGCGCAGGCGACCAGGGCCTGATGTTCGGCTACGCCAGCAATGAAACCGACGTGCTGATGCCAGCGCCGATCACCTTCTCTCACCAGTTGGTGCAGCGTCAGGCTGAAGCCCGCAAATCCGGCCTGCTGCCATGGCTGCGTCCGGACGCTAAATCGCAGGTCACTTGCCGCTACGAAAACGGCAAAGTGGTAGGCGTCGATGCAATCGTTCTGTCGACTCAGCACAACCCGGACGTGTCCTACAAGGACCTGCGCGAAGGTGTGATGGAGCTGATCGTCAAGCACGTGATTCCTGCAGAACTGCTGCACAAGGACACCCAGTTCCACATCAACCCGACCGGCAACTTCATCATCGGCGGCCCGGTGGGTGACTGCGGTCTGACCGGTCGCAAGATCATTGTCGACACCTATGGCGGCATGGCTCGTCACGGCGGTGGCGCATTCTCCGGCAAGGACCCGTCGAAGGTTGACCGTTCTGCTGCCTACGCCGGTCGTTACGTGGCCAAGAACATCGTCGCTGCCGGCCTGGCCGAGCGCTGCGAGATCCAGGTGTCCTACGCCATCGGCGTTGCGCAACCGACCTCGATCTCGCTCAACACGTTCGGCACCGGCAAGCTGTCGGACGACAAGATCATCAAGCTGGTGCGCGAGCACTTCGACCTGCGTCCGTACGCGATCACCACCATGCTCGATCTGCTGCACCCGATGTACAAGGCGACTGCCGCCTATGGTCACTTCGGCCGCACCCCGTTCGAAATGACAGTCGGCGACGATACCTTCACCGCCTTCACCTGGGAAAAAACCGACCGCGCTGACGCCTTGCGCGCTGCTGCCGGGCTGTAACACCGCAGGACCCGTAGGAGCGCGCTTGCCCGCGATGGCGTATTGTCAGGTGATACATGCATAGACCACCGCAGATACCGCGCGATACGCCGCACTGACAAACCCCGCAACGACCCGCTTCCTCTCCTGCCCGTGACTCCCGCTAGCCTTCCTTGCTCAACCTCCAAGCAAGGACGCTTCGATGCTGCCCTCCTTCCGTCTGCTCGTTTGTAGCGCGTTTGCGCTGTATTGCGCTGTCGTTGATGCCGATTCCTGTCCCGACTGGCAACCCGATCAAGCCCGCGCCGAAATCAGCAAAGTGCAAACCCGCATCACCCAATGGAACGACAGCTATCACCGCGAAGGCGTGTCATTGATAGCCGACGAGCTTTATGACCAATCGGTACAGCGACTGGCCTGGCTGAAATCATGTTTCGCTGAATCTTCAACGGTCACAGTCGACAATCCTCTGGCCAGCGCCGGCGGGCCTTTCGCTCATCCAGTTCCGCATACCGGGCTCAACAAACTTCCTGACGAATTGGCAGTGCGAGCCTGGCTCAAGGGCAGAACCGATCTGTGGATCCAGCCGAAAGTCGACGGCGTTGCAGTAACGCTGGTGTACCGCGACGGAGAACTGGTGCAAGTGATCAGCCGTGGCAACGGCTTGCAGGGCCAGGACTGGACGCCTCATGCAGCCATGATTGCAGCCATCCCGCCAAGCTTGCCGTGGCCCAAAACCCTGACGCTGCAAGGCGAGTTGTACTGGAAACTCAGCGCTCACGTGCAAGCGCAGCACGGCAGCCTGAATGCGCGCAGCAAAGTGGCAGGACTGCTCGGCCGTAAATCCGTCACGTCCGAGGAAGGCGGGAACATCGGTCTGTTTGTCTGGGACTGGCCTGATGGCCCGACGCGCATGACCGACCGACTTGCAGGATTGAAAGCGCTGGGATTTGACGACAGCGCAAGATTCAGCGAGCCGTTGCAGGGTTTTGAACAGGCCAGCGCCTGGCGCGAACACTGGTATCGCAATCCTCTGCCGTTCGCCACCGACGGCGTGGTCATGCGCCAGGACGAGCGGCCTGCCGCGCAGCGCTGGCAGGCCAAAGCGCCCTACTGGATTGCCGCCTGGAAATATCCTTACGCGCAGGCGCTCGCCGATGTGCGCAAGGTCGAGTTCAAGATCGGCCGCAGCGGAAAGATCACGCCCATGCTGGAACTCAAGCCGGTCCGGCTGGATGACCGCCAGATCAGCCGGGTCAACGTCGGTTCGCTGCAACGCTGGCAGGCGCTGGATATTCGCCCCGGTGATCAGGTCGCGGTGAGTCTCGCCGGGCTGACCATTCCGCGCCTGGAAAGCGTGGTATGGCGCAACCCGGAGCGGGTCGAACTGAGCGTTCCGCAATCGGGCGACTATCATGCCCTGAGCTGCTGGCAACTGACGCCGGGGTGCGAAAGCCAGTTTCGCGCACGACTGATCTGGCTCAGTGGCAAGAAGGGTTTGGCCCTTTCCGGCGTGGGGCCGGGGACGTGGGACAAGCTCCTCGGTGCGGGACAAATCACCCGTCTGCTCGACTGGATGACCCTGGATCGGTCTCAGCTTGCTAACATTCCCGGTTTCGCCGATCGAAGCAGCGCTAAACTGCTCCACAGCCTGCAAAGCGCACGCGAGCGGCCGTTCAATGTCTGGCTCAAGGCCATCGGCCTGCCGCCTGCCGGCGGGGCGCAGTTGACGGGTAACTGGGCGGAACTGGCGGCTCGCAGTGCTGAACAGTGGCAAGCCGAACCGGGCGTTGGACCGGGGCGCGCCGCCGCACTTCAGGCATTTTTCCAGGACCCGCAGGTGCAGGTCCTGAGCGAGCAGCTTCGCGCGCAAGGTATCGACGGTTTTTGATTTTTCAGTGCCGGGTTTCAGGCGTTCGTATGCCCGGAAGTTTCCAAGGAGTTCACGATGAAGTTTTTCTCACCTCTGGTGCTTTTCACCAGCTGCGCGTTGCTGGCAACCCCTTTGCTGGCAGTCGAGCAAGCGCCTCCAGCGTCCGAATGCCTGGCGAAGAGTCAGGAAATCAGCACCAAGATTCAGGACGCCAAGTCCGAGGGCAACAAGCAACAGCAGCTTGGTCTTGAGAAGGCCCTGAGTGAGGTCAACGCCAACTGCACCGAAACCTCCCTGCTCAAGCAGCGCGAACAGAAGGTGCTGGATGCCAAACGCGAAGTCAGCCGCCGTCAGAACGACCTGAACAAGGCGATGGCCAAGGGCGATCCGGAACGCATCAACAAGCGCAAGGACAAGCTGGCCGAGTCACGCAAGGAATTGCAGGACGCCCAGGCGGAGCTGGAGAAGGTTCAGCCAGCGGAGTGACACAGATCCGCCGTTTCGCCAGCGATCTGGCGCGAAGCGGCAGCCGAAATCAGGCCGCCGGAACCGCCGCATAACCGAACAACGCCACAATCAGCGCCAGCCCGACAAACCAGATGATCGAACGCAGCACAGCAAGGTCGGCCAGGTAAAAGATGATGTACAACAGCCGACTGGTGAGAAACAGCACCGCCAGCACGTCAATGGTGACCAGCGAGGCATTGTCGGTAATGTGCGCAATGATCACCGCTGCCGCGAAGAACGGGTTGATCTCATAGCTGTTGAGCTGCGCAGCGTGGGCACGCTTGGGAAAGCCTTCGAGCTTGTCGAGAAACGCGCGCGGGTCGTGATTGTGGCCAGGCTTGAACTTGCCGCTGCCGAATTTGGCCGTGGCCGCGCAAGCGATCGGCAGCAGAAAAGCGACCAGTACGCACCAGAAAGCAACTGTCATACATCCA
>JARDZH010000130.1 GCA_029240955.1 Pseudomonas sp.
CACCTTGCCGACCATCGTCGTGGTGGTGGACGAGTTTGCCGACATGATGATGATCGTCGGCAAGAAGGTCGAAGAGCTGATCGCGCGTATCGCCCAGAAGGCGCGGGCTGCCGGTATCCATTTGATCCTGGCGACCCAGCGTCCGTCGGTGGACGTGATCACCGGTCTGATCAAAGCGAACATCCCGACACGCATGGCGTTTCAGGTGTCCAGCAAGATCGACTCGCGGACCATCATCGACCAGGGCGGTGCCGAACAACTGTTGGGCCACGGTGACATGCTCTACATGCCGCCCGGCACCAGCCTGCCGATTCGCGTACACGGCGCGTTCGTGTCCGATGAAGAAGTCCACCGTGTGGTGGAGGCCTGGAAAATGCGTGGCACGCCCAACTACAACGACGATATTCTCGCCGGTGTGGAAGAAGCCGGCAGCGGTTTCGAAGGCGGTGGTGGCGAAGGTGGCGACGACAGCGAAAGCGATGCGCTGTACGACGAGGCCGTCAAGTTCGTCCTGGAAAGCCGCCGCGCCTCGATTTCGGCCGTGCAGCGCAAGCTCAAGATCGGCTACAACCGCGCTGCCCGCATGATCGAAGCCATGGAAATGGCCGGCGTCGTGACGGCGATGAACACCAACGGTTCGCGGGAAGTCATTGCCCCTGGCCCGATGCGCGACTGACTCACTACAGCCCTGGCAGCGCGCGTCGCGCGCTGTCGCATTATCACCATGAGGACTCCCATGCGCCTTATCCGCATGCTACTGGTCACCGCACTGACTTTCTCCGCGATTCCCGCCCATGCCGACAGCAAGGACGTCGCGCGTCTGACCCAGCTGCTGGAAACATCCCGCACGCTGACGGCGCGCTTTTCCCAGCTGACGCTGGACGCCGGCGGTACGCAATTGCAGGAAACTTCCGGTGAAATGGCGCTGCAACGCCCGGGCCTGTTCAACTGGCACACCGACGCGCCGCAAGAGCAATTGATGGTCTCCGACGGAAAGAAGGTTTCCCTGTGGGACCCGGATCTGGAGCAGGTCACTATCAAGAACCTCGACCAGCGCCTGACCCAGACGCCAGCGCTGCTGCTGTCCGGTGACGTGTCGAAGATCAGCGAAAGCTTCGACATCACCGCCAAGGAAGCGGGCGGCGTCATCGACTTCACACTCAAGCCCAAGACCAAGGACACGCTGTTCGACAGCCTGCGTCTTTCGTTTCGCAACGGCATGATCAACGACATGCAGCTGATCGACAGTGTCGGCCAGCGCACCAACATCCTGTTCACTGGCGTCAAGGCCAACCAGCCGATTGCCGCCAGCACGTTTCAGTTCCAGATTCCCAAGGGCGCTGACGTCATCCAAGAGTAAAGAAGGCAAGAACCCGGACCATGGACCTGTTTAGTCGTGAACCGATAGCTCAGCCACTGGCCGCGCGCTTGCGTGCGACCAATCTGGACGAGTATGTCGGTCAGGAACACGTGCTCGCTCACGGCAAGCCTCTGCGCGAGGCACTTGAGCAGGGCGCGTTGCATTCCATGATTTTCTGGGGTCCGCCCGGCGTCGGCAAAACCACCTTGGCGAGATTGCTTGCCAAGGTGTCGGATGCGCACTTTGAAACGGTGTCTGCAGTCCTGGCAGGGGTCAAAGAGATTCGTCAGGCCGTGGAAGTCGCCAAGCAGCAGGCCGGGCAATACGGCCGCCGCACCATCCTGTTCGTCGACGAGGTTCACCGTTTCAACAAGTCGCAGCAGGATGCGTTTCTCCCTTTTGTTGAAGACGGCACGCTGATCTTCATCGGCGCCACCACTGAAAACCCGTCCTTCGAGCTCAACAACGCGCTGCTGTCGCGGGCACGTGTCTATGTGCTCAAGAGTCTCGATGAAGCCGCGTTGCGCAAGCTGGTGCATCGCGCCCTGACCGAAGACCGAGGTCTGGGTCAGCGACACCTCACGCTGAGTGACGAAGGCTTTGCGATTCTGATGTCTGCGGCGGACGGCGATGGCCGGCGCATGCTCAACCTGCTGGAAAACGCTTCCGATCTGGCCGAAGACAACAGCGAGATCGACGTCGAACTGCTGCAGAGCCTGCTGGGCGATACGCGTCGCCGCTTCGACAAGGGCGGCGAAGCTTTCTATGACCAGATATCGGCGCTGCACAAATCGATTCGCGGCTCCAACCCCGACGCGGCGCTGTACTGGTTTGCGCGGATGATCGATGGCGGTTGCGATCCGCTGTATCTGGCGCGACGTGTCGTGCGCATGGCCAGCGAAGACATCGGCAACGCTGACCCGCGCGCGTTGCCGCTGTGCATGTCGGCCTGGGACGTTCAAGAGCGGCTTGGCAGCCCGGAAGGTGAACTGGCGATCGCCCAGGCCATCGTCTATCTGGCCTGCGCCCCCAAGAGCAACGCGGTGTACATGGCGTTCAAGGCTGCAATGCGGGAGGCCGGTGAGCACGGCTCGCTGGAGGTTCCGCTGCACCTGCGCAATGCGCCGACCAAGTTGATGAAGCAACTGGGCTACGGCGAGGAATATCGCTATGCCCACGACGAACCGGATGCCTACGCCGCCGGTGAGGACTACTTCCCCGAAGAGCTGGAACCCCGGCACTATTACCAGCCGGTGCCACGCGGCCTGGAGCTGAAGATCGGCGAAAAGCTCAAGCACTTGTCCGCTCTGGACGACGCGAGCCCTCGAAAGCGGAGAAAGTAGTGATTCAGACGATTCTTGCGGTGTCGGTTGCCGGTATCGCTGGTACATTATTGCGCTTTGCAGCGGCCAACTGGATTACGGCCAACTGGCCGCGCCATTTTTATATGGCGACCCTGGGCGTGAACATCGTGGGTTGCCTGATCATCGGCGCGCTCTACGGCCTGTTTCTGATGAGGCCTGAAGTGCCGGTCGAAATCCGGGCGGGCCTGATCGTGGGTTTTGTAGGCGGTCTGACGACCTTTTCATCCTTTTCACTGGATACGCTGCGTCTGCTGGAGAGCGGACAAGTGCCGCTGGCTTTGGGCTATGCCGGCATCAGCGTATTCGGCGGGCTGCTCGCGACCTGGGTTGGCCTGTATCTGACCAGACTTTGATAGACGAGAGAACGATATGCTCGATTCCAAACTGTTACGTACGAACATTCAGGACGTAGCGGACCGCCTGGCTTCCCGGGGTTTCACGCTGGACGTGGCCCGTATCGAATCGCTGGAGGCTCAGCGCAAGGTCGTCCAGACCCGCACCGAGCAGCTGCAGGCCGAGCGTAATGCCCGTTCCAAGTCCATCGGCCAGGCCAAGCAGCGCGGCGAAGACATCGCTCCACTGATGGCGGACGTCGAGCGCATGGGTACCGAGCTGACCGAAGGCAAGGCCGAACTGGACACCATCCAGGCCGAGCTGGACGCCATGCTGCTGACCATTCCGAACGTGCCGCACGAGTCCGTGCCGGTCGGTGCCGATGAAGAAGGCAACGTCGAAGTCCGCCGCTGGGGCACGCCCAAGCAGTTCGATTTCGAGGTCAAGGACCACGTCGCGCTGGGCGAGAAGTTCGGCTGGCTGGATTTCGAGACCGCAGCCAAGCTGTCCGGCGCGCGTTTCGCGCTGCTGCGCGGCCCGATCGCCCGTCTGCACCGCGCCCTGGCGCAGTTCATGATCAACCTGCACATCAATGAACACGGCTACGAAGAGACTTACACGCCGTATCTGGTTCAAGCACCTGCACTGCAGGGCACAGGCCAGCTGCCGAAGTTCGAAGAAGACCTGTTCAAGATCAGCCGCGAAGGCGAAGCTGACCTGTACCTGATTCCGACTGCCGAAGTGTCGCTGACCAACATCGTCGCCGGCCAGATTCTTGATGCCAAGCAGCTGCCGCTCAAGTTCGTGGCGCACACACCCTGCTTCCGCAGTGAGGCCGGCGCTTCCGGTCGTGACACCCGCGGTATGATCCGCCAGCACCAGTTCGACAAGGTCGAGATGGTCAAGGTGGTTGCACCTGATCAGTCGATGGACGAGCTGGAATCGCTCACCGCCAACGCTGAACGTGTGCTGCAACTGCTTGAGCTGCCATATCGCACGCTGGCGCTGTGCACCGGCGACATGGGTTTCAGTGCCGTCAAGACCTACGACCTCGAAGTCTGGGTGCCGAGTCAGGACAAGTACCGCGAGATTTCTTCGTGCTCCAACTGCGGAGATTTCCAGGCGCGCCGTATGCAGGCCCGCTGGCGCAACCCGGAAACCGGCAAGCCGGAACTGGTCCACACGCTCAACGGTTCGGGTCTGGCAGTTGGCCGTACACTGGTCGCGGTGCTGGAAAACTATCAGCAGGCCGACGGCTCCATCCAGGTGCCTGAAGTGCTCAAGCCTTACATGGGCGGTCTCGAGGTCATCGGCTAAATGGAATTTCTGCCGCTGTTCCATAATCTGCGTGGCAGCCGGGTTCTGGTCGTCGGTGGCGGCGAGATTGCCTTGCGCAAGTCTCGTCTGATCGCCGACGCAGGGGCTCAGCTGCGGGTGGTAGCGCCCGAAATCGAAACGCAGTTGCGCGAGCTGGTGGCGCAGGGCGGTGGCGAGCTGATTCTGCGTGGCTATGAATCAAGCGACCTGGATGGCTGCGTGCTGATCATCGCTGCGACCGACGACGAACCGCTCAACGCCCGGGTGTCCCAGGACGCCCGAGCGCGTAGCGTGCCCGTCAACGTGGTGGATGCGCCGGCGCTGTGCTCAGTGATCTTCCCGGCCATTGTCGACCGTTCGCCGCTGGTGATTGCCATTTCCAGCGGCGGAGACGCGCCGGTGCTGGCGCGTCTGATCCGCGCAAAAGTGGAAACCTGGATTCCGTCGACCTACGGCCAACTGGCCGGCCTTGCGGCGCGTTTTCGGCATCAGGTCAAGGGCCTGTTTCCGAATGTGCAGCAGCGGCGCGCATTTTGGGAAGACGTCTTTCAGGGCCCGATCGCGGATCGTCAGTTGGCCGGGCAGGGCGCCGAGGCGCAACGGCTGCTGGAAGCGAAGATCGCAGGCGACGCACCGAAGGCGACCGGCGAGGTTTACCTCGTGGGCGCAGGGCCGGGCGATCCCGATTTGTTGACCTTTCGCGCTTTGCGTCTGATGCAGCAAGCCGATGTGGTGCTCTATGACCGTCTGGTCGCACCGACCATTCTCGATCTGTGCCGCCGGGACGCCGAGCGCATCTACGTGGGCAAGCGACGCGCCGATCATGCTGTGCCGCAGGATCAGATCAACCAGCAATTGGTGGCTCTGGCTCAGCAAGGCAAGCGGGTAGTCCGTCTTAAAGGCGGTGACCCGTTCATCTTCGGCCGGGGCGGCGAAGAGATCGAAGAGCTGGCGGCGCACGGTATTCCGTTTCAGGTGGTGCCAGGCATTACCGCTGCCAGCGGTTGCGCGGCCTACGCCGGGATTCCGCTGACCCATCGCGACTACGCCCAATCGGTGCGCTTCATCACCGGGCATTTGAAGGACGGGACAACGGACCTGCCGTGGGCGGATCTGGTCGCGCCGGCGCAAACCCTGGTGTTCTACATGGGGCTGGTCGGGCTGCCGGTGATCTGCGAAGAGCTGATCAAGCATGGTCGAGCGGCTGACACCCCGGCTGCCCTGGTTCAGCAAGGCACCACATCGAACCAGCGCGTGTTTACCGGTACTCTGGCGGACTTGCCACAGCTGGTAGCCGAGCATGAAGTTCATGCTCCAACGCTGGTGATCATCGGGGAAGTGGTCCAGCTGCGCGACAAATTGGCCTGGTTCGAAGGCGCTCAGGCGACGCTGTAACTCAGGCCCCGGATAGCCCGCTTGGGCTATCCGTGGCTCTCATTCCCGCTTCAACCCTGCACAATCCCTTTGCCGGTCAGACGCTCGCGGTCGTGGGCGGCGCTGAAATCCAGTGCCGGGCCTTTCGGTACGATGCCGGTCGGGTTGATGGTCCGATGGCTGCCGTAGTAGTGGCCCTTGATGTGTTCAAGGTCGACCGTTTCGGCGATTCCCGGCCACTGATACAGCTCGCGCAGCCAGTTGCTCAGGTTTGGGTAGTCCACAATACGGCGCAGGTTGCACTTGAAGTGGCTGTAGTACACGGCATCGAATCGCACGATGGTGGTGAAAAGTCGTACGTCCGCCTCAGTCAGATACTCACCCGCCAGGTAACGGTTTTCACCAAGGCGCTGTTCCAGCACCTCCAGTTCAGCAAACAGCTTGTCATAGGCTTCTTCGTAAGCGCCTTGCGACGTCGCGAAACCTGCACGGTACACACCGTTATTCACGGTTGGATAGATCTCCTCGTTCAACTGCTCAATGCGCGTCTGCAGCTCGGAAGGATAGAGGTCCAGGCGATTGCCGGTCAGTTCGTTGAAT
>JARDZH010000131.1 GCA_029240955.1 Pseudomonas sp.
GATGACTATTTGTCAGCCGACACCAATGCTGTGGATGTACTGGCCTCGTCGCGGGCAAGCGCGCTCCTACTGGTTCGGGTGCTTTCATTTACCAAACACCGCCAACACCGCTGGCGTTTTTGGCGGTTGGGTCCGATCCAAATCAGGCACGTCATCACCCGCCGACAACCCGCCGCCCAGCGCAACCACCAGCCCGGCAGAAGCCGTCAGCCGTGCAGCTTCGACCTGCTGCTGCACCTGCTGCTGGCGAAACAGCAAGGTCTGCGCATTCAACACATTCAAGTAATCGGTCAAACCACGCCGGTAGGCGATCATGGCGATGTCGTAGGTCTTCTGCGCCGAAGCCACCGACTCCGCCGCGAACAGGTGTTGCTTATCCAGGGACTCACGACGAATCAGCTGATCGGAAATACTCTTGAGCGCCATCACCAGCGTCTGGCTGTACTGCGCCACCGCCACGTCATAACCCGCCGAAGCCTGGCCCAGTTCGGCGCGTAACCTGCCGCCGTCGAAGATCGGCAGGCTGATGGCCGGACCGACCTTGTAGGTCAGCTTCTTCCCGGTCAGAAACTCCAGCATGCCGCCACCGGTTGCCATGTAGCCCAGGCTGCCCATCAGGTCCACGTTTGGATAGAACCCGGCATGCGCGACGTCGATACCGCGCGCCTGAGCCGCCACCTCCCAACGGCTGGCGACCACGTCCGGACGCTGACCCAGAAGCTGCGCAGGCAGTGCCGAAGGCAGCCCTACCGAAGTCTGCAACGACAGCACCGGACGCTGCACCGCCACCGGTTCGCCCGGGCCTTTGCCGGCAAGCGCGGCCAACTGGTTACGCCCCAATGCAATGGCTTCCTGCAGCCCGTCAATCTGGCGATGCGTCTCGGGCAGCATGCTCTCGGCCTGGCTGACTTCCAGATGCGTACCCAGGCCACCTTTCAGGCGTCGTTCGGCCAGTTCGAGCAACTGCTGTTGCTGATGCAAGGTTGCTTCGGCGATGTCGAGCTGCGCGTAATTCAACGACAGCTGCACGTAGGCGCGGACGATGTTTTCCTGCAGCTCCAATTGCGCCTGACGCTCTTGCGCCGCGCTCATGTGCGCCCTGTCAAGCGCCTGTTCGCTGGCGTTACGGTCACGACCCCAGAAGTCCAGCGGGTAACTCAAGCCAAGCGCTGCATTGTTGTCCCAAGTGCGAGTATCGGCGAGCGCGCCCGGCCCATAGAACTGATCGTTCGGCCAGCTGTGGCGGGCAAGATTGGCGGTGCCTTGAACCTGCGCAGATTCAGCCGCCTCGGCAAGACCGGCCAGCGCCTTGGCCTGGCGCACGCGCGCCGCGGCAATCGCCAGGCTCGGGCTGCCTTGCATGGCGAGTTCGATCAGACGGTCCAACTGAGGGTCGGCGTACGCGCGCCACCACAGGCTCGTCGGCCAGCGGGCGTCCTGCGCTGCGGTCTTTATCGCCTCGTCAGTCGTCAGCCCGTCGAGCGGCAACGCACTGCCTTGAGGTTTGATTCCGTGGGTTCCGATACAGCCGCTGATGACAAACGATAAAGCCAGAACACTGAGGGGCTTGAACCCTCTGATGATGCGACGCGGCACAGCTGCAAGTTCCCGAATGGAGGTAAAGCACCGTTGAATGGCGCGATTCTAGGGGGCAGTTCGAGCGGCGATAAGCGGGGGGAAATGTGAATCTTTATTACAGAATCAGCGATAATCCGACCGTTAGGCTGACATGGATCAGTAACTTCATGTCACAATTTGGAATCTCTCCAGAGAACACCCCATGGACACCCTGCAAAACATGCGCGCCTTCAGTTGTGTGGCGCAAGCGGGCAGCTTCACTGCAGCCGCTGCACAGCTGGATACCACCACGGCCAACGTATCGCGCGCCGTCTCCAACCTTGAGGCGCACCTGCAAACGCGTTTGCTCAACCGCACCACCCGCCGCATCGCGCTGACCGAGGCCGGCAAGCGTTACCTGTTGCGTTGTGAACAGATTCTGGCGTCTGTCGAGGAGGCTGAGGCCGAAGCGAGCGATGCCCATGCGCGCCCTGCCGGGCAGCTCAAAGTGCATTCGATGCCGGGCGTCGCTCAGCATTACGTGATCGACGCCATCGCGCGTTATCGCCGCAACCATCCGGACGTGTCCTTCGACCTGACCATGACCAACCGCGTGCCTGATCTGCTGGAAGAAGGCTATGACGTGTCGATCGTGCTGGCGAGCGAGCTGCCGGATTCGGGCTTTGTGTCCCAGCGTCTGGGCATCACTTACAGCATCGTGTGCGCGTCGCCGGACTACGTGAAGACCTTCGGCATGCCGCACAAGCCCGCCGAGCTGCTGAACCACGCGTGCCTGCGCCTGGTGAGCCCGGTATTTCCGCTGGAGAAGTGGCTGTTCGACGGTCCGGAAGGCCAGGAGATGGTCACCATCACCAACTCGCCACTGCTGGTGAACTCGGCGGACGCCATGCAGACCGCGATTTCCAGCGGCATGGGCGTTGGCATCCTGCCGATCTATTCGGCCATCGATGGCTTGCGCAACGGCACGTTGGTGCGGGTTCTGCCCGACTATCGCTCTCAGGAGCTGAACCTGTACGCGATCTATCCGTCGCGGCAGTATCTGGATGCCAAGATAAAGACCTGGGTCGAATACCTGCGGGGTTCGTTGCCGGAAATTCTGGCGGCAGACGAAGCGGATCTTCACGTTCAAGCGCTCAAGGGCTTGGCATGACATCGTACAACTGACAAAAATCGGCTGCCAAAGAGCGGAAATGAATGATAGCGTGCTACTCATCAACCGCTCGAGAGTGACTGCCCAATGAAAAAAACCGTACTCGCCTTCAGCCGTGTTTCCCCTGAGATGGCCGAACGTCTGTCTCAGGATTTCAACGTCGTCGTACCCGATCCCAAGCAGGGCGATATCACCGCCCAGTTCAACGAAGCGCTGCCCCAGGCGCACGGCCTGATCGGCTCGGGCCGCAAGTTGGGCCGCGAGCAGTTGGAAGGCGCGCAGAACCTGGAAGTGATTTCGAGCATTTCCGTGGGTTATGACAACTACGACGTCGGCTACCTGAGCGAGCGCGGCATCATGCTCACCAACACCCCTGACGTGCTGACCGAAAGCACCGCCGACCTCGGCTTTTCGCTGATCATGAGCAGCGCCCGCCGTGTCGCGGAACTGGACGCCTGGACCAAGGCCGGCGAATGGAAGCGCAGCGTCGAGGCCCCGCATTTCGGGACCGACGTGCACGGCAAGACGCTGGGTATCGTTGGCATGGGCAACATCGGCGCAGCCATTGCCCGTCGCGGTCGTCTGGGCTTCAACATGCCGATTCTGTACAGCGGCAACAGCCACAAACCTGAGCTGGAAAAAGAGCTGGGCGCGCAGTTCCGCAGTCTGGATCAACTGCTGGCCGAAGCGGATTTCGTCTGCCTGGTCGTGCCGCTGAGCGAAAAGACCAAGCACCTGATCGGCCGTCGCGAGCTGTCGCTGATGAAGCGGAGTGCGATTCTGGTCAACATTGCCCGCGGACCTATTGTCGACGAACCGGCGCTGATTGAAGCGCTGCAGAACGGCACCATTCGCGGCGCCGGTCTGGACGTTTACGAGAAAGAGCCGCTGAGCGAATCGCCGCTGTTCCAGCTCAAGAACGCCGTCACCCTGCCCCACATCGGTTCGGCCACCACCGAAACCCGTGAAGCAATGGCAGACCGCGCTTACACCAACCTGCGCGCCGCATTGCTGGGCGACAAGCCGCAGGATCTGGTGAATGCGCAGGTGTGGAAGGGCTGAGTGTGCACGGCTTACTGTCGCTAAGGCGGCAAGCGGCGTGCTCCTGACCTTGAAATGGGCGCCTGCCGGTCCCCGCTGCTTGTCACTTGCGACATGTCCGAGCGGATGAAGTCGAACGTCCGACTTCACCCGCTCTCGCGCTCTGTCAAGGAGACAGGTTGTCCAGAGGGGTGCGAAGAAAATTCTGATCGTCATTTCTGGAAAACGCACTGCTGCCGACCGTTCCATCAGTAGAAGCAGTAATGAAAAGCCCATCAAATGTGCTCTGCAGCAGCATGTATTCGGGCTGAGCCAGATCTGTGCGGCCACTCCATTGAAACCGCGGATCGTTGATTGAACAGAGCTTCATCGACAGGCTTTCGTCCAGGCACTTAGCAGTCGATGGCCCGGTCAGCACGAACTTTACGTCGCCTGGTGTCAGCACATCCGTCAGCCCCCATTGTTGTTCTATATCGCCGGCGTTGCAGGCTTTCTGTTTGAGGCCTGAAAAGGTACGGGCCAAACAGTTGCCAGTCGCTTTAGAACGCAGAAACTGAGGAATGATGACTGGATAACCAGACTCCGTCCCTACCCGAATCGGCGGCGGCAGGGCCGCCTCATTCGAAAGATCCCTCTTGTCGACACTATTCTCGAACCTGAACAGCTCAGCGGATACAGGACGACGACTGACAGGCACGTTGATGGCGGCAGTGAGCAGGCGATATGAGGGGAGCGAACCGACATACAGAGTTCTCATATCCGCAGAGCCATCAGCATAGTTAACCTGAAGTTTGAACAGCGTAATGGCTTGCGGACTATCCAGAGCCGCGAGTTGGCCCTCAACAGTGTCAGCACCCGCTGAAGAGGCTTGGAAAACGTTTCCATAGTTGGAAACAATCGGCGGATAAATCTGACTGACTTGTTCGGAGTCGTGCACCGCAGCTGCCATTGTAACGACCAGTGTTTGTACCGGAACGCCAGTTTCCAAAGGGGCTTGGCCGGACGCGATCAGGTTGAGAAGCTCCCCTAAAAAATGAGAGTCGGTATCGATTCCTGCATCAATTAGCGCCGTCGGTTCCCTGCCCGGTCGATCCTTCGCATGCAGGGCTTCAGGCCGCGGTGGACGGTGGTCATCCCCTATCGCGGCAAATTGCAGATCAGACGGAAAACTGCCGAAGCGCTGCTGCACCTGCAGCATTTGTTGATGGGTGTAAGGCGCGATGTACTGACGCCAGTCTGTCGTTGCTGAAGGATCAGAGGTGCGCAATAGTTCGAATTCGTCTACCAAGGGAGCCGACGCCACCGAGTCGGGCCATTCGGGTTCCGTCAGTGTGCCTACGACATGACCAAAATAGTGGTAGCCCAGATAGTCCACGTTCAGCCCATAATCATGCGGCGCCGGATGATAGTTGGGCAAAAAGCGCATGTCATAGGAGCGATAGGCCCATTTCTCATAACGAGGTGGAGTCCAATGCGGAAGTCTCAAGGCATGACCGGTTTCATGCCAGAACCCTACTGGGGTCTGAGGATAATTGCAGCTATTACCTCCGCAACTCGCGCCTACGTCAGGTGGCAGCACCGGCACATCGTCCGGGGCATCCAGAAGCTGGCCGGTGATGCCCACAAATTTTCCAGGCTGCTTATCACCAAGGTCCGATGCGGCCCTCCAGAAATTTCCCATACCGACTTTAGCCGGCAGTGTCTGATCGCCATATACAGCCCACTCATGGTAGTCACGGTCTGAAAGTGAGTAGCGATGGGGCTTTCCGTCGGGCCCTAGAGCGATTATGTAAGGCCAGTACCCTTCCCCCATTCCCAATACAAGTTTCTGAACAGGCAACTCAGAAAACATCTCGCGTGCCGCGATAGTCGCAAGCTCTGGGTTTTTCTGCATATCGAACTGCTCAAGATCCGTACGGCATGTATTGCGGTCGCGAAATACGCACCCCTTGATGTTCATCAGCACCAGACCTTCGCTTTCGCTGGTGAGAAATATCATTTTGCTTCTGTCCAGAACGCCGACAATGTCGGGCTTGCCGTTCACGAAGAATTTCAGGTTCATACCGGCTTCGAACAAGTAATACGGGATGGTCGCCGTCCACGCATTGATTCGATACTTCGGGTAATCCCCGATAATAGGTTTTCCGGAAAATGTGTTGCTCTGGTCGAACACCGCATTGCGCGGAAACTGGCCAGGCGGAGCCAGGGGAATGACGTACTCAGTCCCGTTGAGTTCCAGAACCATACTGGCGGAGACCAGCACCACAAGCGGCGACGGTTTGAAAATGACCAGCGCTTCGCGGTGCGGCACCAGCAAAGGATCGAAGATGTCACGCCGGGCACCGATGACATGGGTCTGGGCAAACTCGATCTGCGCTCGTATGCCACCGTCCAGATCGTTATGCCAGCTTGAAGTCGACTGGCTGAAAACGCTTGAACTGCAGCAGAACAACAGCGCTGCAAACAACGTTTCCAGAAGAGGTTTGCTGTTCATGTCGGAATCCCTTCTGACCATAATCATTCAGTGACGATGGTTGTCCGGTGTGCCGGCATTAACAACTGATGGAAGTGC
>JARDZH010000132.1 GCA_029240955.1 Pseudomonas sp.
TAATGCGTCAGCGTGACGTTGATATCGTCCGGTTCGAGTTCCACGTCACGAAAGTCGAGCCTGAGCTGGTCCAGCACCAGCCGGTGAGCATATTCATGGACCGTCGGAATGCTGAACAGGAAATCGTCCTTCAGGCCGCACGCCACATAGAACCGTTGCAAGGCTGCCAGCAGTCGCGCCTGATCCAGAGCCGACGCTTCACTGACCCAGGCGGGCACGATAGTGATGTCGACGATCGACTGGATAGCGGCCCGCAGCGCGCCGAGAATCCGCCGATTGATGTCGTCGTGTTCGCAGGCATCGAGCAGGCTGACCAGAACATCGGACTTCAAACGCCACGCGGCTGCATCCCGGTAGGCACAGGCCGCGCTGGACGCCTGACGCTGCGCCTCGCCGGCTTGCAGCGCCTGAATGAAATGCCCGTCGATTCTGCCAAGCACCACTCGCACGGCGGGCGCGTCCGTGTGCGCAAGCCAGGCCTCCAGCCGCAGGCGGTCGTCCTCCAGCATCAGACCCAGCACGCCCTCGCGTTTGTCGACGCGGCCCAGGCGGGCTGCGAGCTGGGTCTCCAGGCTGCGCAGGGAATCGAAGTCTCCGATGCCTACTTCCACTGCCCACATCAGGTAGCGATCGGGTTTGCCGGGGCTGAACAGCACGAAAGCATTGCTCAACATGGCCGGGGCCTGCGCCGAGTCGAAGCTCAATGCCACCGTGAAAGCCTGCACCGAATGCGCGCCCAGCGATTCGCGCAAAGCGGCTACCGGCCGGTCGAGCACCTGCTCCAGCATGTCCAGCGCAGGATCCGCGACTTTCTGCAGGCGGCGCTCGATGGTGACTTCCAGGCGCAAGGCGTTTTCCCGTACCCGCGACGCAATGGCCGCCGCCGACACCTGTGAGTCCACACGGCGCACCGGCACCTTGTAGAACGCGTCCACCTGTCTGGCGTAACGTTGCGGGAAGTCCAGCGCTACTTGCTGCAGGACCAGTCTGAGCAGGCTGATCGGCAGTCTTTCGACGGTTTCGTACTGTCCGTCCGTGGAATCGCGCTGCACCACCCAATCGTCAGGCATCTCCGGAAGCACAGCGCCGCTGACCATTTCCAGCGCAAACGGCAACACACGGGTCAGGGACGCCGCGCCCTTGCGCCCGATCCACAGCGCACGCGCATCGAGACCCGGCTCCACGATAACTGCCAGATACCGGTTCAGCTCGGCATACATGCACGCGCTGATGCCGACATGCAGATCGGGCAGACGGGCAACCAGCGCATCGAGATTATCGACCCGGTCCGCCCAGGTGTCGGCCGGCGCCGGCAGGTCGCTGCGGGGTTCTCGCCTTACGGCACCTGTTCGCCCCCACACCTGATCGAAGTCGACGGCTTCCTCCTGCCAGCGCCAGGAACCGTTGAGGCTGAGCAACCGGTGATCCAGCAGCACGCGAACATCGAGCGCATCGTCGACCCGCACCGCAGCCTGGTCATAGGTGACCGACGGCAGGCTCAGCACATGCTGAAGGTTATGCTTCTGCAGTTCGATAACGTCCTGGACATGGTTCTCGAAGACGGGTTGGGCGACTTCGTGCAGCTGCAACACGAGCGCGCCCTCCTGAGCATTGAGAATCGCCCGGTCGACCACGCTTGCGTGAGCGAGCAACACTTCTCTGGAGCGCGCATCGGTGAAGTACCCGCTGAGGTCGCTGCGGTGGTTGATGCGGGCGAAGCCGTGGGCTGTCGAGAAGAGGTGCAGACCCGGAATCTCGCCGTTGGAGAATTCCAGAAGCAGCAGCCCCGCCAGCCTCACCGCAGGATGGCCGTCGATGCTGACGGCGATGCTGTGCGCCGTGACGCCCGGCGGTTCTGCGCTTGCGCCCGGCGCCTGGAGCAGCTCACGTAACCGGCGGTACTCGAACGGGTTGAGCAGCCCGTGGGTCTGGCTTCTCAGCAACTCCTGACGAAAGGTTTCGGCCAATGCGTCGGCCGCCACCTGACGCATGGTTTGCCCGTGATCCTGCTTCGCCGTCCAATAATCCGACATCAGCCATGCATAGGTCCCCGGCACCACAGCATCGGTGCCCAGCATCGCCTCGACGTACTTCTCGGTGCGCACCGGATCGAGAATCCTGCCCTGTTCGTCCAGATACTGCCGGTACAAACCGTCCTGCAGCAGTTCATCCACGTGCACTTCGTACGCCGCGTCCGCCAGCGTCTGGGTCGCCAGCACAGGCGGGACAGGAACGATGTTGAGCGAAGCACTCGGGTTGACGATCTGCACCAGCTGGGTGAATACGTTGACGGACGGATGCGGCGCGAGGTCATCCAGCCGGCCTTGCAACGCCTGCCCCACCGCGGTTTGCAGCGTCGGCATGCGGTGCAACTGTTCTGACAGCGTGTCCAGATGGGCGGCCTGCTGTTCCAGGATCAATTGCGAGCGCCGGCGGAACAGGGGTTCTTCGACCCGCTCCAGATCGATCTCGCGACCCTTGTCGATGCCTGGATATCGGTGTTTCAGCGCCGCCAGCAACGACGCGCGGCTGTCGAACCTTTCGATACCGAACAGGAGGGTGTCGAGGTACACCGGCGCAGCACGCTCAGTGGGATCACTGATGACGAACGCACTTGCGAGTTCGGCATTGGCCGGCATCAGGTCACCGATCAGCAGTCGGTCGACTCGCGGCATGGGCGCGGTACTTTGCGCACCGTCGACCAGCGCTCGCAGCCATTGGCCTGCGGCACGGGTGATGCGGGAGGTGCCGACCGCTTCGGTGATGGCCTGGGTAAAGCGCTGCCTGAGCGACGCTTCGAAAAAATAAGGGGGTGGTGGTGCGAGCATGGCTGTTTCCTTTTCCTGATAAGGCTCCGGCGCAGTCGCAGGACAACGCCGGGCAGTCGGGAAACAGCTTATTTATCGCAGCGAAACGGTTGCGTTACATATTGCAAGCGTTTGCAGAAGCAACGATCAGTTGGCCGCAGCCTTGCGGTTCTTCTCGACCCAGGCGGCAAAAGCGTTGATGAAGGTCTGCAGAAACGGGCGGGTCTTTTCCGACAGCGCTCCGGTTTCGTCGAAGAAGGAACCGGCGTTGCCCATGTACGACTCGGGCTGCTGCAGGCAAGGCACGTCGAGGAACACCAGCGACTGACGCAGATGATGGTTGGCGCCGAAACCGCCGATGGCGCCAGGCGACGCGCTGATCACCGCGCCGGGCTTGCCGCTCAGTTCGCTCTTGCCGTATGGCCGCGATCCTACGTCGATGGCGTTCTTCAACACGCCGGGCACCGAGCGGTTGTACTCGGGGGTCACAAACAGCAGGCCGTCGGCCGAGGCGAGTTTTTCACGGAAAGTGGCGTACGCTGGTGGAGGCGAAGCGCCGTCGATGTCTTCGTTATAGAGCGGCAAGTCGCCGATTTCGACGATCTGCAGATTCAGACTGGCAGGAGCCAGGTCCGCGAGCGCCAGGGCGATCTTCCGATTGATGGAGTCTTTGCGCAAGCTGCCGACCAGTACTGCAATGGAATGGACCTGGGTCATCGAGGGTCACCGTGAACGGGTTGGGGAAGGGATAGTTATAGATCAGTTCCGGGAATAGACGCCGTATTGCGCGTTTCATTGCATCGAATCGGCGCATGGGCGACGGGGACTATTTTTCCCGGGCAGGCAAACTCCCCGGGCAATCGACGGTCTACAAGGCCGGGCGCGCACCGTTGGTACGGCGCAGCGCCCGGTAAACAGGCGGTTATCTTCAGAGGTTACAAAGCAAATGGCTTCAGTTCGCGTCGGACAGTTTCATGCAAGAGATGCGGAAGGCCGTGTCTACCCGGTGCATGTTTTTCAGGAATCAGGGGCTGAGGAAGCCGACGGCAAGGAGCCGGTAACCACCTATCGATTGGCAATCGGTGACCGGGTCACGCATTTGGGCGGGGACGATTTCGAACTGGCTCAGTCCGGAATCAGGATGACGCGCATTCCCTGAATCAGCGCTCGTTCGTGACTACGTAAGCGGCGACCCGGCTGTCGGGATGATCAGGTGTCGGAAAAGATCAGGTACCAGAAAATCGCCGCCTCGCGGGTCTGCGGGTCCAGCCCGCGATAGCGCAAGTGGTCGACGCCGCCGACCTGATAGCCGCAGCGTTCGTACAACGCGCAGGCCGCCAGATTGTTGTTCTGGGTTTCGAGCATCACGCCCGGCAGGTTGCGTTTGCGGCCCCAGAACTGCGCCACGTCCAGCAGAGCACGGGCGACACCGCTACGCCGTGCCGATTCGTCCACAGCCAGTTCATCGACGTGGGCGAAGCCGTTCCAGTGCGTGCTGAGCACTACATGCCCCACTGCCCTCTCCTCCAGCCACGCCACCAGCACGGTGCTGTCGGCAGCGTCCCGGTAATCGCAGAACTCCTGCGAATCGATACCGTAGTTTTTGCGATACGGCTCCACCGGTTCGACCGGCCAGGACGCCACGCTCTGCCCGATCAGCACCTGGGCATAGCCGGTGACCGTGAAGGTGAATTCACTGTTGAGGATGTAATCCTCGAAGCACTCGTCGGCGACCCGAATGCTGAGTGCAGGACCTGGCGCCGTCACCTCGCGGCTGCCGTCAGGACGAGACGGCAGCTTCACGGGCTTCCTGCAGCTGGACCCAGAGCGCAGGCGCGCCGGCGGCCTTGGCAATGGCGGCCATGCGCGCCTCATGCTCGGCCAGTTCGCTGTCCGAGGCGCGAATGACACGGCAATGCGGACGACTGGCCGGCAGACGCCGAATCTCGCTGCCGCGGTTGCCGGCACCTCCGCCCGCTCCGCTGCCATCGCTGGCGTTGCCCGCCAGCGACAGACTGGTCTGCCCGCCGGTCATCGCCAGATAGACGTCGGCCAGAATCTCGGAGTCGAGCAACGCGCCGTGCAGTTCACGACCCGAGTTGTCGACGCCGTAGCGCTTGCACAACGCATCCAGACTGTTGCGCTGCCCCGGATGCCGTTCGCGCGCCATCGCCAGGGTATCGAGCACTGTGCAGTACTGAGTCACATCGGCGCGGTCATGGGCGCCCATCAACGAGAATTCGTTGTTGATGAAGCCCACGTCGAACGCGGCGTTGTGGATGATCAGCTGCGCGCCTTTGATGAATTCGAAGAACTCATCGGCAACTTCGGCAAAGCGAGGCTTGCCGACCAGAAATTCGTTGGTGATACCGTGGACGCCGATCGCGCCTTCGTCACTCTCGCGATCCGGTTGCAGGTAAACGTGGAAATGCCGCCCGGTCAGGCGACGCCCGATGACCTCGACACAACCGATTTCGATGATGCGGTGACCATCGGTGACCGGCATACCCGTGGTTTCGGTGTCGAGAACGATCGACCTGTTGTCTGTGTTTTGCACTGCCATTGCCTGTTGCCTCGTTTGCAGGCGGCGATCTTAGCACGTCGGGCCGTTGCCTCAGCCGTGCTTGATGCCCCGTACCTCGTCCACACCGCGGTTGGCCAACTGGTCGGCGCGCTCGTTGCCGGCGTGGCCGATGTGGCCGCGTACCCACTGCCACTTCACATTGTGACGGCTGACCTGCTCGTCCAGCTGCTGCCACAGGTCGGCATTCTTGACCGGCTCTTTGGCGGCGGTCTTCCAGCCACGCTTCTTCCAGTTGGTCATCCACTCGGTGATGCCTTTCATCACGTACTGGGAGTCGGTGACCAGCGTGACGTCGCACGGGCGCTTCAGTTCTTCGAGTCCGCGAATGGCGCCGGTCAGCTCCATGCGGTTATTGGTGGTGTTGGCTTCGCCGCCCCACAGTTCCTTTTCCACGCCCTTGAACACCAGCAAGGCGCCCCAGCCGCCGGGGCCGGGGTTGCCTTTGCAGGCGCCGTCGGTGAAGAGTTCAACGCTATCGCTCATTGCAGACTTTCCAGATTCGAGAGGCTTCACAGCGCGGCGATCAGGCAGTACCCGTCATAAAGGTGGGGATCAGAGCTCGCGGCTCTGCCGGCTGACCTTGGCCATGGGCAGCGGGATCAGCTTGCCCATCGGCTCGCGACGCGCCTGGCGCAGGGGCCTGAGCCCTACCACCAGTTTGCGTGCGACCAGCAGATAAAAGCCGCCGCCGGGACTTTGCCGACCGTCACCCAGGGATTCGAGCCCGGCCAGCCGTGCCTGCCATGCCGCTGAAGCAAGGGGCGGACGATAGCATCCGAAGCGGCGTTTCTCCAGCGCGAAGCCCAGCAGGTTGAGCCAGTCGGCGACCCGCGACGGTGAGATGCAACGCGCCTTGCGCAAGGCATCACGGGCAAATACATGGCGCAGGCCCCAGGTGCTCCACGGGTTGATGCCGATGATCAGC
>JARDZH010000133.1 GCA_029240955.1 Pseudomonas sp.
GCGAAGCTCGCGACAGCGGGCGACGCGGTGTTTCTGGATGACCGCGTTATCCTTGGTCGCGGGCAAGGCGGAACGCCGCCCCGGACGCTCCTACACAGCATCCGGCAGTTTGGCAATCACCTTGATCTCGAAGTCAAAGCCATACAGCCAGGTCACGCCCACTGCGGTAACAGTCGGGAAGGGCGCTTCGCCCCAGTAATCCTGCACGACGCTCCAGATGGCTTCGAACTTGCGCTCCGGATCGACGATGAACACCGTGACGTCGACCACGTCTTCGAAGCTGGAACCGGCGGCCGCCAGAATCGCATTGAGGTTGGTGAATGCCAGGCGAACCTGAGCGTCCAGATCCGGCTCCGGCGAGCCGTCTTCGCGGCTGCCGACCTGGCCTGAAACGAACAGAAAGCCGTTCGAACGGATGGCCGGCGAGTAGCGGTTGCGCTCGTAAAGCGCCTGGCGTGCGGGTGGAAAAACAACATCGCGAGTAGTCATGACTATCTCCAGTCAACAGGTCGGGATGACCTCGGTCTATGTGGAGAGACTCTAGGCACTGGCGCCCGGGCGATAAATGCGCAACCCTGTGCGGCACTGTTTGCAAATCCTGAACAATCGAGCAGAGCGACCCCAATGGACCGTTTCGACGCAATGCAGGCATTTGCTCGGGTCGTAGAGGCCGGCAGCTTCACCAAAGCCGCCGAGACTCTGCACATGAGCAGAGCCACCGTGACCCAACTGGTGCAGCAACTGGAAGCGCGCCTGCGGGTCAAGCTGCTCAACCGCACGACGCGCCAAGTCAACGTCACGGCGGATGGCGCTGTGTTTTACGAGCGTGTGGTGCGATTGCTGGCCGATATGGACGACGCCGAAAGCAGTCTGTCCGGCGCCTCTGCGTCGCCCCGAGGCCGGTTGCGGGTGGACGTTCCCAGCCCGTTCGCCAGCATGATTCTGGTGCCTGCGCTGCCGGCCTTTCATGCGCGTTACCCGGATATCCAGATCGACATGGGCGTGAGTGACCGGATCGTCGACATGATCGGCGAGAACGTGGATTGTGTGGTGCGCGGCGGAGACATCACCGACCAGTCGCTGGTAGCGCGGCGTATCGGCGATCTGCGGCTGGGCGTGTATGCAGCGCCGGAGTACCTGCAGCGTATGGGGACGCCGGATCATCCGCGCCAGCTTGAAGATTCAGCGCACCGGATCGTGGGTTTTCTGTGGGCACGTACTGGCAGGGCGTTGCCTTACGCGATGCGTCGCGGCGATGAATCCTTGAAGATTCATGGCCGCCACGTGCTGGCGGTCGACGACGGCAACGCGTATCTGGCCGCAGGCCTGGCAGGGCTGGGCGTGCTCTGGCTGCCCGAGTACATGGCTCACAGGCACGCGGCAAACGGGGAACTGGTGCCGCTGTTCGAAGACTGGCAGCTCGACACCATGCCCATGTTTGTCGCGTTCCCGCCCAACCGGCACATCAGCCTCAAATTGCGCGTGTTCATCGACTGGATCATCGAGCTGATGGCCGAACATGCGCCGGTCATCCCGCCCGGCCGAAAACCTCCCGCCTAACCCAGCACCGTCAGCAGTCCCAACAGCAGCCAGCCAATAGCGGCCGCTGCTATCAGGGACCGAATGGCATAAGGCGCCCACATCACCAGTGCAAAGCCTGCCATCGATATCAAGCCGAACCAGCCCACCGGGCCCATCGCCCAACCCCAGTTCACCACGCAGCCACCGAAGCTGGCGGCCAGCGCCAGCCAGCCGAGCCCGCGCAGAATCCTGAGCGTCGCCTGACGTGGCTGGCTCGCAAGCAGCTGTTTGTAATGACGTTCCAACCCGAGGCATAAACTCAGCATGCCGCTCAGTGCCAGCAAGGCAGCGCCCATCAATGCAGGATTCATTCAGCTGGCCTCCACGGTTTCAACGCTGGCCTGCCTTGCCGGGCGCGCCTTGCCCGGCCGGCCCAGTTTCCAGGCCAGCCAGACCAGCGCCGCGCCGATGACCACGGAAGTCGCCTGCAAGTAGAGTGCGTCGCCACGATTGGCGACGGCCAGATCCAGAAGGGGCAGGCCCAGGCACAGCAGCGCGGTCAGGCCCACTTGCTCTCGCCAGGCCGCGAGCCGCGGCCGGACGATGGCATGGCCCAGACTCATCAGCCAGACCACGAAGAACACTTGCACCTCATGCCCGGGACGCCCCGCCAGATCCACTGGCAGCAAGCGGTTGGACCCCATGAACGCGACGCAGGCCAGCGGCAGTCCCGCTACTACGGCCACGTTCACACGTTCGGCGACGTGGTAGAGCAGGGCGGCGACCGCGCCTTCGGTGTCATGCCGACGCCGGCGCTTGACGGTGAACAGCACCACGCCCGTGGCGAGCATCGCGCAGCTCGCCAGCCCGCAGAGGAAATACAGCCAGCGCATCGGATAGCCACCGAACTGCGCAAAATGCAGCCCGGACATGACCTTCTGGGTCAGCAGGCTGGCGCGGCTTTCCGGGGGGGCGCGCAGGACCTTGCCGCTCACCCCGTCGAACGCCATGCTGAGGCCCTTGGTCAGCTCGATGCGATTGCCCAGCACCGGGCGCGCTTCGATGCGCGCATCGCTGCGCCCCGGGTTCTGGATCGACAGACTGGCGACCGGTCCCAGCAAGCGTACGGCTTCGGCGATTACCGGGCCGATCGGGGTCAGTGGGGCGGGTGTCGATTCACGAGGGCCGTCGCGGCGTTGCTGGCCACCCTGAGGAGCGGCGGCCTGATGCTGGGCCGGCGCACCGCGAATCGCGCGAGTCGCGGCGTCCCGGTCGCCGTCGAACAGCGCGTCCATCGCGGCAGGCATATAGATCAGGTAGAAAATCACCAGCCCGGTGTAGGTGATCACCAGATGGAACGGCAGCACCAGCACGGCCGTGGCGTTGTGCGCGTCCAGCCACGAACGCTGGCCTTTGGCGGGGCGGAAGGTGAAGAACTCCTTGAAGAACTTCTTGTGAATGACGATGCCACTGACCAGCCCGACCAGCATGGCGATCGCCGCCAGCCCCGTTATCCAGATGCCGATAGTGCGCGGCATGTGGAGGGTGAAGTGAAACCGGAAGAAGAAACTGCCGCCTGCGGTTTCGCGCACGTGCAGCGGCTCGCCGGTCTGCGGGTCCAGCTGAGTACCGCCGCCACGTCGCTGTTCACCCGCCGACACCGTCAGGCCGGTAGACCGCTCGGTCGGCAGACCGATGTTCCATGCACGGGCATCGGGATGCGTGGCTTGCAGATAGTCCAGCGCGCGTTGCGCCGCCTGGGCCTGATCCACCGCGTGGGCCGGAATTTCCGGGCGCATCCAGCCGTCGATTTCCTTGTCGAAAACGGCCAGCGTCCCGGTCAGGAAAATGGCAAACAGCAGCCAGCCGAAGATCAGCCCGCTCCAGGTGTGCAGCCACGACAAGGACTGGGTGAGGGTTTTGTGCTTCATCCGAGGCGCTCCATCCATTGCGGCCAGAAGCCGATCAGCGCCAGCGGCAGCGCCAGTGCCATGCCAGCCCACGCCTTGCGCGCGCTACGGCAGCTGAACACCCAGAGAATCGCGAGGGTGTAGACCGTAAACGACAACAGACTGGCCGTGACCAGCGCGTCCACTTTGTCGAGCGGCAGTACGCGTGCCAGTGCGGCGGTGAACGCGTACGTAAAGCAATAGCCGCCCAGGAGGGCGGCGCAGATTCGGGAGATCACCGGCCAGGCGGCGGATCGTGTTTTCATCGCGGGCATCCATCAATAACCGCAGGCAGTGCCCGGCGCAAAGGCCGGGCGTGTGGGTCAGAACGAGGTCGTAATCGAGGCGTAGACCGAACGGCCGGGCTCGTTGTAAGTGCTGGCGCCGGCGCTGGTGCCGGCACCTTCGCGGTAGACGCGCTTGTCGAACAGGTTATTGAGGCCGGCGCTGAACGACAGGTGTTCATTCACTTCATACGTGCCGCCAATGCCCCACACGTGGTACGGGTCCAGCGTGCTCAGTTCATTGGCGGCGGTCACTGGCGCATCGCGCAGCGGGTTCAACTGGCGCGGCTCCTGCTTGCCATAGTAGGTGCCGGTCAGGCTCAGCGACAGCGCTTCGTTGACCTGCCAGTCGAGCATGGTATTGACCGTGTACTTGGGCGTGACCGACAGCGGGTTGCCGTCGCCGTCCTTGTTTTCCTGCATGTAGGTGAAGTTGGTGTTCCAGCTCAGGGTGTCGCCGTTCTCGCCCAGCAGCGGCACGCCCAGGTTGCCTTCCCAGCCCTTGACCACCGCATCCTTGGCGTTGTCCCACTGCAGGATCGCTTCGTTGATGGAGGTACGGCCGACCAGATCGTTGGACGACACGATCTTGTTTTCGTAATCGTTGCGGAAGTAGGTGACCCCGGCGCTCCAGCCATCGCGCGCGAAGCTGATGCCCAGCTCCTTGTTGATGCTGATTTCCGGGTCCAGGTTCTCGTTGCCCAACACGTAGCAGCCGGTCGAGCTCAAACTCGGTGCGCAACCGTTGCCGTTGCTGCGGTACAGGTAGTTGGGGTTGGACTGATACAGGTTCGGTGCCTTGAACGCCCGAGCGATACCGCCTTTGAGGGTAATGTCGTCGGTCAGTTTGTAAGACGAATTGAGGCTTGGGCTCCAGTTCGCGCCGAACTGGTCGTGGTGATCCAGACGCAGGCCCGGGGTCAGGTACCACTTGGGCGTCAGCTCGATGTTGTCTTCGAGAAACACCGCCATGATGGTCGCGTCCATGTCGGTGGCCCGCGAGCCGGCCGCCGAATTGGGCAGGCTGCTGCCGATCGAGCGGTCCATGGTGCTTGGGTCATCCAGCACCTGACGATTCCACTCTGCGCCGACGGTCAACGTCTGCGGCAGCAGAATGTCCAGCGGGATGTCCAGCTGGCCTTGCACCAGATAGCTGTCGTAGGTGCTGGTGCTCTTGTCGGCATTGGCGCTGATATCGCCGTCGACCGAACCGGTCTGGCCTTCGAGCAGACGGTTGTTACGGGTTTTCTCGTACTGCGCCAACAGGCGCGAGGTGCCGAACGCCCAGTCGCCACGATGGGTGACGGAGAAGTTCTGGCGATACATGGTGTTGGTCTCGCGGCCCAGCCAGCGGTTGATGGTGCTGCCGTCCACCAGCGATTCGGTGGCGCCGGTGCCCACATCGCCCGAGTAGATATTGCCCTGGCGGCTGTAGCCGGTTTCGAAATCGATGGTCTGCTGTGGGTCGAGCGCCCAGCTCAACAATGCGTTGACGTCCTTATTGCGCACGCCTTCACGGCCCGCCGCCAGGGATGCGCCGGTCGCGGTGTGGTCTTGGTTGATGTCGGCGTCGTCCGCATCGGTCTTGTTGATGTTGCCGTAGACGCGGAAGGTCAGTGCGTCGGTCAGCGGGCCGGACAGGCTGAACGTCGTGCGCTTGGTGACGCCTTCGGCGTCGTCTTCCGGCATGTTGGTGTAGGCCGTGACCGAACCCGAGAGTTTTTCGGTCGGGCGCTTGGTGATGATGTTGACCACGCCGCCCATCGAACCGGAGCCGTAGCGGGCCGCCGCCGGGCCGCGCAGCACTTCGATGCTGTCCACTTCGTTGGCCGGCACCCAGTTGCTGTCGCCACGGGTGTCGCGTTCCCCGGAGCGGGTGTACCGCACCGCATTGCGCGAGGTGACCGGCTTGCCGTCGATCAGGATCAAGGTGTTTTCCGGGCCCATGCCGCGCAGATCGATCTGCCGGTTGTTGCCGCGCGTGCCGCTGGCGCTGTTGCCGGTCAGGTTGACGCCGGGCATCTTGCGCACGATGTCGGACAGATCGTTGACCGGCGGACGCTTCTTGATGTCTTCGGCCGTGATGAGCGACACGCCCGATGCCTGTTTCAGCTCCTGTTCGGCGGTGGCGACGACGTGGGTGTCGGACAACTCCATCGCGTCCTGCGTCGCCGCGCCACTGCCTTCCACTGCCGACGTATCCGCCAGCAGCGTTGAGGGGCTGGCGGCCAGCAAGGCCATGAAAAGGTGGCTGAGCTTGAATTGCGGTTGCATCGACGACACTCCTGTTGCCTTGAGACACTGCTTGAATAGAATTTGCCTGGAGCAGTGGGAGCGAGGAGAGCGTCACGCTGACAGCTTGGTGAATCAGCCCATCCAAGTCCCTGGATGGCGAGGATGGTAGTCATTCTCAAATGAGAGTAAATATATTTTACATTTTATACACTTCGTAACCGCAGGTGCATGCGCAGCCCTGGCGTGGCGTTCTGCGCCCATATCTCGCCGTCCAGCGACCTGACCACGCTGCGGGCAATGGACAGCCCCAGTCCGTAGCCATC
>JARDZH010000134.1 GCA_029240955.1 Pseudomonas sp.
GTTTTGCGCAGGACCTCCGCCAGCGGGTCAGGGGGCAGGATCAAGCAGTGCTGGCGCTGGACTGCGCGATGCGGGCAGTCGCGGCAGGGCTTAACAAGCCCGATGCGCCGGTTGGGGTGTTTCTGCTGGTCGGGCCAAGCGGCGTGGGCAAGACCGAGACAGCGCTGGCGCTTGCGGACCTTCTTTACGGCGGCGAGCGTTTCCTGACCACGGTCAACATGTCCGAATTTCAGGAAAAACATACGGTATCGCGGTTGATCGGCGCCCCACCAGGTTACGTCGGCTATGGCGAAGGCGGGATGCTGACCGAAGCGGTGCGTCAGAAACCCTATTCGGTGATCTTGCTCGATGAGGTCGAAAAGGCTGACCCGGACGTCATGAACCTGTTCTATCAGATCTTCGATAAGGGCATCGCCAATGACGGCGAGGGCCGGGAGATCGATTTCCGCAACACCCTGATCCTGATGACTTCGAACCTGGGCACCGAGCAGATCGAGCGCCTCTGCCAGGGCGGCGCACGTCCGTCGGCCGAAATGCTCGAAACCGCCATCCACCCGCTGTTGACGGCGCACTTCAAGCCCGCATTGTTGGCCCGCATGCAGGTCGTACCCTATTTTCCGATCAGCGATGCGGTGCTCGCGGAACTGGTAGAACTCAAACTGCAGCGCCTCGCAGATCGGCTGCGTGCACGTAACCTGCAACTCAGTTACTGCCCGGCGCTGCTTGATCATCTTCGTAAGCGCTGCACGCAGAGCGACAGCGGAGCGCGAATGGTGGACCGACTGCTTGAACAGCGCATCCTGCCTCTAATCGCCGACCGGGTGCTCGCCGCGATGGCTGTCGGCGAAGACCTCCGTCACGTACAGGTCACGCTGGACGCTGCGGGTTCCATGCAGTGCGAGCTTGTGTAAGGTGACTTCCATCTTCGCGCAAATCCCTGAGCCGCTGGCCTACGCCGAGCATGCTTTCAAGCAGCTTGCCGCGCTTTCGCAGGCGGCGGACGCCGAGGCCGTTGCCGATGGGCTCGTTGAGGCCTGCGTGCGGCTGACCGGTTGTGAGTTGGCACAGATCTACTGTCTGAATCCCGCCCGCACCGGCCTCCATCTGATCGCGCAAAAGGACGATGCAGGGCAGCCGGGCTCCATGCTGCAAGACGTCGATTACAGCGACCGGCAGTTACTGCAGTTCAGCCTTCGCGAGAACCGCATGATCAGTATCAGCGGCCACGATGGTCAGGTCTATGACACCGGATTCCTGCCATCCGGGGGCGCTGCCTGGCAATCGTTGCTTTGTCTGCCATTGCCCGATCGGGAGGGGCGGGTGACCGGACTGTTGCTGTGTGCAACACCCCGAAAACAGTCGCTGGACGAGTTCGGTCCGACACTGGTTGCCCTTGGCACTTTTGCGTTGTCGCAGCGGGCGCTGTTCAGGCGGCTTAAAGGGCCCACCCAGGACAGCGAGCGTCGCGCTGGCGTCCGCCGCAGTGGCCCGGACTATGGCTTGCTTGGGCGTAGCGCCGGGATTGCGCGGGTGCGCCACCTGATAAGCAAGGTTCTGAATACGTCGCATACCCTCCTGTTGACCGGCGAAACCGGCACGGGCAAGGAAGTGGTCGCGCGCGCCGTTCATGAGTACGGTTCGCGCGCCGGCAAGGCGTTCGTCGTGCAGAACTGTGCAGCGTTCCCGGAAGCCTTGCTGGAGAGCGAGCTCTTCGGCTACCGCAAGGGGGCCTTCACCGGTGCTGACCGCGACTATTCCGGGCTGTTCGAAACGGCCAACGGCGGAACGTTACTGCTCGACGAGGTGGGTGACATGCCGTTGGGCCTGCAGGCCAAGCTGCTCAGGGTTTTGCAGGAAGGTGAAATCCGGCCGCTCGGGTCGACCGCCACCCGCAAGGTGGACGTCCGGATCATCGCGGCGACCCACCGTGACCTGCCCGCGATGATCGCCGAAGGCAGGTTTCGGGCTGACCTTTATTACCGGCTCGCGCAGTTCCCCGTCTCGTTGCCCGCGTTGCGCCAGCGCGAAGACGATGTGCTCGAGCTGGCGCGTCACTTCTGCAGCGCTGCCTGCCAGACACTAGGCCGTGAAACCCCGTCATGGTCCGCAGCCGCGCTCGACTTGCTCTCCAGTTATGGGTTCCCCGGCAACGTGCGCGAACTCAAGGGCATGGTCGAACGCGCCGTCCTGATGTGCGACGCGCAGGAGCTTGGTCGCGAAGATTTTGCGTTGCTGAGCGAGCCTGTCGCCCGCACCGGCACGTTCAACCTGCGCGAGCGCCTGGACGCGTTCGAGCGCGACATCCTTGTCCAGTGCCTGCACAGCGCGGGCGGCAACCGCAGTCTGGCTGCGCGCAAGCTGGGCGTGGCGCGCCGTACCTTGCTGTACCGGATGGCCCATCTGGGTATCACGTCGGCTTGCGCGCCCCGGTCCCGTCATTTTTCCACTGTGTCAGGAGATTCACCATGAGTCCCAAGCGATGGCTGCCCGTCGTTCTGCTTGCCGCCTTGTTGCTACCCGGCGGCTGCAGCGGCCATTTCAAGTTCAGTGACGACGAGTATCGCCCGCTGGGTGACCCGGCGTCGGTCCACCGCGGCAAATGACAGCAGGAGATACTTGCCATGGAACTGGTTTTTGAAGTCAGCAATCCTCAAGCATTGCAGCGGGGTAGCGTCCGCAGCATGGCGTTCGGAGAGGCGGGGGGCGTCATAGGCCGCCACCTGGACTGTGAATGGTCCATCGAAGACAGACTGCGCCTGATTTCCGGTCGACACGCGCGGGTTGCCTACAGCGACCAGCACTATCTGCTCATCGATACAAGCCGCAATGGTATCGAGCAGGTGGGCGGTGGGTGGTTGCGCAAGGATGAGGGCGTCCGTGTTCACGACGGCGACGTCTTCCGTTTCGGCGCGCTCGACGTAGTAGCGCATCTGTCCAGTCCGGGTGCGGCGGATAACGACTGGATCGCGGCCCTGTCAGAACCGGGTACCTGTGCGCCGATGGATACCAGCCTGCCGATCGACCCTTTGCACGTGCTGAGTGAACCGGCATCGGCGTACGCCGTACTCGACGAGCTGGCCGAATGGGTTGAGAGCGACGCCGTGATGCACCCGACGACCGATCACGACCCCGTGGATCATGATTACTTGCTGGCGCCGCGATTGGTCGCCGAGATCCTGCCGGAAGCCGGGCCTTCGACAGCCGACACCGGGCTGCTGAATCAGCCTGCGCTATCCGAGGGGTTCTGGCAGCAGCTCGGTGAGGTTCTCGATATCGATCTGCAGTCGCTGGAAATAGCCGAACGTGAGGCATTGCTGCTGGACGCCGCGCGTCTGTTGAAGCAATGCGTCAGTGGCCTGCAGCGGGCGCTGCGCAATCGCGATGACGTGCAGGCCCAGATCTGTGACGGGGTCGAGCACGCACCGGCCGGTGCTGAAACCGGTCTGCGCCAGCGGCTGGGATCAACCGGCGAGCTCAGCGAGCTGTTGATGCGATTTTCCCGATCCGCTCAGCTTGAACAAACCGTCCCGCAAGCCTTTCGGCAGCTTCAGGCGCATCAGCTTGCTTTGCTGGCGGGCAGCCGCGCCCTGGCGCGAGCGGTGCTTGAACACTTTTCTCCGCAGCAACTGAACTGGGAGTTCGAGCGTGACAGCAGCAGGCCGGTGATCAACACCGCCGGCAGCCGCTGGCGCGCCTATCTGCGTTTCCACCATGCATTGAGCCGCACCAACGACTGGAGCGACGAGCTGATGGCGCGCCATTTCACCCAGGCCTATCGCGACCAGTTGCGACTGATCGACACCCTTCATCTGGACTGCCACGTATGAGCGTCATGCCTTACCCCAAACCGTTGGCCCTGTTGTGGGCATTGTTTGCACTGCTCGGCTGCTCGGCGCTGTCTCCCTATTCGACACAGACCCGGCTCGAACTGAAGCTCAGTGCAAATGAGCTGCTCAACCCGGATATCAACGGTCGGCCATCGCCGGTCGTGGTGCGGCTGCTGGAGCTGAAGAACCCCGTAGCGTTCGAAACGCGAGATTTTTTCAGCCTGTATGGCCGGACCGACGAGACGCTGGCGCAAGACCTGACGGCAAGCGAAGAACTGGAGCTCAGGCCAGGCGATAGCGTCGATCTGAAACTGCACATGGAACCCGGCAGCCGCTACGTCGGCGTGATGGCGGCGTACAGAAATCTGCCCGAAACCCGCTGGCGATACGTGATCGAACTCACGTCCGCAGGCCTGACCCGCGCAGACCTTACCCTCAGTGACGATGGGATTCACCGGGTGGGTCAATCGGTTGCCGGAGGACGCTGACCATGAATGCATACAAGGTCATCTGGCAGGAAGGCATGTTGCTGCGCCCGCAGCATTTTCAGCATCAGGATCGCTACTACGATCAGCAGTTGAAGGTCCGCACGCAGCTGTGTGGCGCTTTCGCGTGGGGATTCACCGAACTGGAAATCGATCCGCAGTTTCTCGGCTCCGGGCAGATCGTCCTCAACGTCGCGGCGGGCATCCTGCCTGACGGCACGCTGTTCGACCTGCGTGACCGAAACCATCCGCTGGTGCTCGAAATACCGCCGAACACCGGCGATACCCCGGTGTACCTTGCACTGCCGCTGGTGGCGGGCAACTGCATCGAGGCTCGCGCCCCGGAGCAGACTGACGTGCTTGCACGCTATACCGCCAGCGCCGCCAGCATCGCAGACTCCAATGCAGGAGAGATCTCTTCGGCGCAGCTGCTGTGCGCCCGCCCGGAATTTCGTCTTTTGCCGGGCGAACACACCGAGGGGCACGCTTACGTGAAGCTCAAGCTGTGCCATGTGCTCACCACCAGCCCCGACAGATCCGTCAATCTGTCATCGGAGTTCGTGCCCACGTTCATCACCGCGGGCGGTTCGAGCTACCTGATGTCCTGTCTCAAGGAAGTGATCAGTATGCTGGGTCATCGGGGAGAGGCAATCGCCCAGCGTATCCGCGCCAACGGCAAGTTGGGGGGCTCGGAAGTGGGGGATTTCCTGATGCTGCAGCTGATCAATCGTACCGAGCCGGTTCTGCAGCATTATCACGACATCCGGCACGTTCATCCCGAAGCACTCTACCGGGCGCTGGCAGCGCTGGCAGGTGAGCTTGCGACTTTTGGCAGTGAGGAAAAACGCCCGCACCCAGGCGGCCATTACCGACATGGCGATCAGGGGGCCGCCTTCAGTGCTGTGATGCAGTCCCTCCGGCAGTTGTTGTCGATGGTGCTGGAGCAGCATGCCATCGAGCTGGAACTGCAGGAGCGACAGTACGGCATTCTGGTCTCGCCCAAGGTTGATCCGCAGCTGTTGGGTGCTGCGTCGTTCGTGCTTGCCGCGGGCGCCAACTGCGACCCTGATGAGCTTCGGCATCGCTTGCCTGCGCACCTCAAAGCGGGATCCGTGGAGGGCATTCGCCAGTTGGTGAACCTGCATCTGCCGGGGTTTCGCCTCAAGCCGCTGCCAGTTGCGCCGCGTCAGATTCCCTATCACGCCAGCAAAGCGTACTTCGTGCTCGATCTGGATGCCGACGAACTGGCGGACGTGAAGAAGTCCGGAGGCTTCGCTCTGCATGTGTCCGGGGAATTCCCGGGACTCGAATTGAAATTCTGGGCCATCAGGAGCTGAGTCGATGAAGGAGGATATCTACCGCAGACCTCGGGACGCCACGGTGCTGGCAGAGCGCAGCGCAAGTCACGCAGGACGGTTGACCGGTCACCAGGACGCTCCGGATCTGGAGCACCTCGAAGCGCGGCTCAGCTACGCGGCGCGACTGGGATCCGGTGATGGCGCGAGTCTGCACATCAATCCACTGGTGACGGCAGCGAGCGACCTGCTGGCGCAAGTGGTGAGGCTCTCGACCATCGCAGACCCCGGCGACATCCAGGCACTGAACAACTACCTGAACGATCTGGTGAAAGCATTCGAGGCCAGCGCCGACTATCACCGCGTCCCCAGCGAACAGATGACAGCTGCCCGTTACGTGTTGTGCACGGTGCTGGACGAAGCCGTACTCAACACACCTTGGGGCAGCACCAGTGACTGGTCGCGCATGAGCCTGTTGAGCCGGTATCACAAGGAAACCTTCGGCGGTGAGAAGTTCTTCGTGTTGCTGGAGCGCTTGTCGAGCAACCCGGCCCGGCACCTTCACATGCTCGAATTGATGTACCTGTGTCTGGCGCTCGGGTTTGAAGGCAAGTATCGCGTCATCACGCGCGGAGGCATCGAGCTCGACGGCATTCGCGAAGGCCTGTTCCGGCAGATCCGGCATCTGCGGGGCGAC